>NZ_JBEYJU010000155.1:0-12824 GCF_040703965.1 Streptomyces sp. NPDC006655
GGTGGCTCCGCCACATGACCCGCCACCCCGCACGCCGATCGCACGCACCGAACGCCGCTCCTTCTTCCACGGAGATCCATCAGAAGGGCCCTAGCGGTCGACGGTGCGCTGTGCCGTGGTCGGGGCCTGGGAACCGGTGGAGTCGTCCGTCGCTCCGGCCGGTCCGACGGTGCCGGCCGTGACGAGTGCCGCCACCGCGACGACGGCGGCGGCGATACTACGGAAGGCAGGGGTCCCCCCGATCGAGCGGATCCGGGACCGGGGACGTGCGGCAGGGCGTGCGGATAAGCGTCCGAGCACGGCGACCTCGCAACGACAGGGGCGGGTTAAGCGGGTTTAATCCGCCGTTTAACCTAGGCGCTGACAGAGTGCAACGGCAAGGGGTCCAGGGGGAGTTGGGGGAGTGGCAGGATGCAGGAACGGGACGATCCGGAGACCATCGGCCGACGGGTGCAGCAGCTGCGCGGTGAACGGGGGCTGACCCAGCGGCAGCTGGCCGAGCCGGCCTACACGCCTGCCTACATCTCCACCCTGGAGGCGGGCCGGGTGCGGGCCTCGGACGAGGCGCTCCGCCATATCGCCGGGCGGCTCGGCGTCGGCTTCGAGGAGCTGGCCAGCGGGCGCCCCGCCCACCTCGCCACCGACCTCAGGCTGCGGCTCACCGAGGCACAGCGCACCCTCGCCACCGGCGCCGCCGAGGAGGCCGCCGCCCAGTACGCGGCCCTCTTCGAGGAGGCGGAGGCGCACGGGCTGGCCGAGGAGCAGGCCACCGCACTGCTCGGCCTGGGCGAATGCGCCCTGGACACCGGAGAGCTGGGGCAGGCCAGGGAGTACTTCGAGCGGGCCGAGCTGCGGACGGCGGACCAGCCGCTGCCGGTGCGCGTCCCCGCGATCCGCGGCCGGGCCGTCAGCCACTACCTCGCCGGTGAACTCCGTTACGCCGTCTACCTCCTCGAGTCCACCCTCGACGAGCTCAACCGGGGCGGCCTGCACGACCCCGACGCGCTGCTCCTCCTCTACGCCTCCGCCATCGGCCCCTACATGGACATGGGCGCCCACGCCCGTGCCGCCCAGGCCGCCGAACTCGCCCTCGCCCTCGCCCCGCAGTCCGGCGACCCCGCCCTGATCGCCCGGATGCACCGCTCCGTCGCCCGCACCCTGCTCGCCGAGGGCCGGGCCGCCGAGGCCGACGCCTCCCTCGCGAAGGCCGCCGAGCTGTACCGCCAGCTCCACCTGCGCACCGAACTCGCCAACTGCCACTGGATGCGCGGCTACGTCTGCGCCCAGAACGGTGAACTGGAGCGGGCAGAGAGCGAGTTGCGGGAGGCGCTGGCGATGCTCTCGGAGACCCGGGCCGCCCTGTACCGCAGCCAGGCCGCCGTGGAACTGGCCGACGTCCTGCACCGCCGGGGCAAGTCGGACGAGGCCGCCGAACTCCTCCAGGACGTCCTCGGCGACTTCAACTCCGAGCGTGGCGCCGTGCATTCGGCCGCCGCCCACCGGCTGCTCGGCATCATCGCCGAGGACGCCAGGGACACCGAGTCGGCCGAGGAGCACTACGTGCGGGCGCTGAGCCTGCTGGAGCGGGCGGGCGCGGCCGGTGACCTGGCGGACCTGTGCCGGCTGCTCGGCGACCTGCTGCGCCGCACCGGCCGGGTGGAGGCGGCCCTCGACGCCTACCGCACCGGCCTCGGCCACCGCACGGCCCCCGGCACGACGACCCTGGGGCCGGCTCCGGCCCAGCCACCGCTGTGAGAGGGGGGCAGGGAACCAGCCGCGGGGATGCCGGGCGGCAGCGGGACCTCAGGCCTGCGCCCGCCCCTTCTCCCGTACCTGCGCGAGACGCTGGACGCCGATGCGGAGGACCTGCTCGGTGGTGTCCGCGGGGAGGGTGCCGAGGGCGCCGGTGGTGAGGACGATCGCGTCGTCGCCGACGCGGACCACGGCGACGTCGAGGGTGAGGGTGCTGGGGTCGGCGTCGGCGGACGCCTGCCAGGTGAGGGTGACCCGCAGCCCCTGCCGTGCGTCCCCGAGCCCGGACAGCCGGGTGTCGGCGACCTGGACGAGTTCGGCACCGGCGCCGGTCGTCTGCGCCGTGAACCGTCCGCAGCTGCCGGGCAGCGTCCGCAGCCAGGCCAGCGTCCGGTCGACGTCGGCGGCGCGGCTCGCGTCGACCTGGTAGCGCAGCTGGGCGGCGTCGTCGCCGTCGTCGAGGACGACGACGGCCTGCGGTCCGGCCGGAGCGCCGACCACGTCCTCGGCGTACAGGGCGTCGAGCAGCCGCTGGCAGTCCGGTTGCCCGGTGGTCGCCTTGAGCAGCCCGTCGTGCCAGGTGGCGGTGGAGTCGGCGGCCGTCCACGGCACCCCCAGGTCGGCCTCGTTGATCAGCGCGGCCTGCGCCTGGTCGACGGTGAGCACCGGGGGGCCGGGGGCGCCGGGCGTGGCGGCGGGGGCGGGCCGTTCGGCGGCGGCCCGGGCGGAGTCGGACGCGGCGCCCGGCGGCGAGGTGCCCGCCGTACACGCGGAAACGGCGAGCAGCCCGACCACGGCAAGACCGGAGACGGTGACTCTCATGGCGGGGCCTCCCCGGAGACCAGGAGCAGCGGCGAAAACGGCTGCTCCCCACGCCACCATCACCCGCCCGCCACCACCACCGCTCCGACCCGACCGGGTGACCCGCCCCGCCCGGACGGCCCCCGGGGCTGTTCATCCGGGCCCGGTCCCCGGGGGCCCACCGGCCGCCGAGCGAGGGAAAGACGCCGGACGCGGAAAGCGAACGCAGGCGTTCCGAGTCGGCGGCAGCGAAAGCGTTGTGCACGGCTCCCGCCGTTCGCTCCGCATCCGTGGGGCCGGACGGTACCGGGGCGGCCGGAAAGGTCCCGTCGCGCCGCATAGAGTCGCGCTGACGGAAGGAGCACCCCATGGCCGGTCAGCGGATTCCTGTGGTCATCGACTGTGACACCGGGGTCGACGACGCCCTCGCCCTGCTGTTCGCCGTCCGGCACCCGGGGCTGGAGTTGCGTGCGGTGACCTGTGTCGCCGGGAACACGGACGTGGACGGGGTGGTCCGGAACACCCTGACCGTGCTGGAGCGGGCCGGGGCCGGGGACGTCCCGGTCGCCCGGGGGGCCGAGCGGCCGTTGGTCGAAGCGGTCCGGTCGGCCCGGCACGTGCACGGGGCGGACGGGATGGGCGACCTCGGGCTGCCCGCGCCGACCCGGCGGCCCGTCGACGTCGACGCCGTCACGCTGCTGCGCCACGAGATCCTCGCCTCGCCCCGGCCGGTCACCCTGATCCCCACCGCGCCGCTCACCAACATCGCCCTGCTGCTGCGCACCCACCCCGAGGTCACCCGGAACATCGAGCGGATCGTGTTCATGGGCGGTGCGGTCGCCACCGGGAACGCCACGCCGGTCGCCGAGTTCAACGTCTGGCACGACCCCGAGGCGGCCGCCGTCCTGCTCACCGCCGGGGTGCCGATCACCATGTACGGCCTGGACGTCTTCCAGCGGGTCGTGGTGCCGGGCGCGGAGGTACGACGGCTGCGCGCGAGCACGGAACCCGGCGCCCGGCTGGCCGGCGACCTGCTCGCCCACCGGCCCGCCGTCCCGAGTTCCGCCGTCCCGAGTTCCGCCGTCCCGAGTTCCGCCGGTGCCGACGGCGACGATCCGGCCGGCGGCCTCGGTGACGCCGGCGCGGTGTGTGCCGTGGCCGACCCGGCGGGGCTCACCACCCGGCTCCTGCCGGTCGAGGTGTCACTGGCCCCCGGCCCGACCCGCGGGCAGACGATCGTCGACCGGCGCGCCCGCCCCGGCGAGGCCGAGATCCACGGCGGTGGCCGGGAACGGGCCATGGTGGACGTGGCGCTCGACGTGGACGTGCCGCGCTACGTGCGCCTCTATCTGAGCACGGTCACGGAGACGGCCGCGGGGACGGCTGCCGAGCGGGCCGCGGGGACGGCTGCGGACGGCCCGGACGGGCCGGGCGGGAACGGCTGAGAAACCCTTGAGCCGGACGGTGGCAGCGACCACGCCCGACACGCGTGTGCCCGGCCGTCCGTGACGACCGGACGCACGCGTGTCGGGCGTCGGCCCGTCAGGCGCGGGTCGCCTTGCGGCGCCGCGTCGCGACGACGATCGCGCCGCCGCCGGCCAGCAGCACGGCCGCGCCGCCCACGAGGTAGCCGGTGCTGGAGCTGGCGCCGGTGTGGGCGAGGCCGCCGCCACCACCGCTGCCGGAGTCGGTGCTGGGGGCCGGGGCCGGGGTGGTGCTGGACTCGGACGCGGAGGGCGACGGGGTGGCCGTACCGGTCGACGCGCTCTCCGAGGGCGCCGGGGTGGTGGTCTCCTCGGCCGGGGTGGACGGCTGGGCCGGGGTGGACTCCGACTCCGAGGGCGCCGGGGCGGACGGGGACGGCGAGGGCGACGAGGACTCGCCGGTGGAGCAGTCCTTCGTGCCGCCGTTCCAGGACGCGATCAGCTTGTCCTTGATGACCGCGTGGTCCGGGCCGGCCGGCAGGTCACCGTGGACGAAGCCGTCGTTGGCGTCCTTCCTGCCGTCGAACTTGACGGCGCCCCGGTAGAGGTCGATCTGCGCGAAGCAGCCGGCGTCCGGGACCGCGATGTCGAGGGAGTCGGTCTGGCCCTGCTTGACCGTCACCGAGTCGAAGTCGACGAAGATCTGCTCGCCGGAGGTGGCGAAGGTCGGGCCGTGCGCGATGTAGGAGGCGAGCGAGGCGGTGCAGCTCGCGGCGCCACCGGCGGCGCGGACCTTCAGGTGCACCTTGCCGTCCTCGGTGACCTTCAGGTTCTGGTCGTCGACCTTCACCGAGTCGAAGAAGTTCGAGCCGTCGATCGAGAACTGGCACTTGTCCGTGCCGGTCTCCGTGCCGGCCCCGGTGCCCGGGCTGTAGTGGCCGCCGGAGTTCCAGCCGTCACCGCCGGGGGCACCGCCGTGGGCCCAGGCGCCGGAGGCGCCCGCGACGGCGGCGGCACACAGGGCGAACGACGCGACGCCCGTCCCCAGCAGGCGGCGCGCGGTGACATGGCTGGCTATGGACATGGATATCCCATCGTGCGGAGAAGCCGCGCAAGGCAGCGGAAGCGAAAGCACAGCGAAGAAACACCGGGCTCGTCGGTCACATGCGCCACAGTGTGCGGACCATGGTGGTTGGCCTCGCCGAACCGTGTCAACCTGCCGTGAAGCAGGGTTCGTTCGGAGGTCATCACAACTCCCTCACACAGGGAACGAACGGCTCCGGTCGGGGTGAAGGTTCGCTTTCGCGGCAATATGGACAGGCTTCATGTCGGTGTCTCTCCGTCCGTGTCTCTCCGTCCGTGTCTCTCCGTCCGTGTCTCTCCGTCCGAGTCGCTTCGTCCGAGTCGCTCCGTCCGAAAGGAACACGCGTGGTCGACCTCTCCTCCAGGAACCCCGACTGGTGGCGCCAGGCCGTGATCTACCAGGTGTATCCGCGCAGCTTCGCCGACGCGGACGGCGACGGGCTCGGTGACCTCAAGGGCATCACCGAGCGGCTGTCCCACCTCGGCGCGCTCGGCGTGGACGCGCTGTGGCTCAGCCCGTTCTACCCGTCCGAGCTGGCCGACGGCGGCTACGACGTCGCCGACCACCGGAACGTGGACCCCCGTCTCGGCACCCTCGACGACTTCGACGCGATGGTCGCCGAGGCGCACCGGCTGGGCCTGAAGGTGATCGTCGACATCGTCCCCAACCACACCTCGCACCTGCACCCCTGGTTCCAGGAGGCCCTGCGGGCCGGTCCCGGCTCCTCGGCCCGGGACCGCTACGTCTTCCGGCCCGGCCGCGGCGCGCACGGTGAACTCCCGCCGTCCGACTGGCAGTCGGTGTTCGGCGGCAGCGCCTGGCGGCGGGCCCCGGACGGCGAGTGGTACCTGCACCTCTTCGCGCCCGAACAGCCCGACCTGAACTGGGAGCACGAGGAGGTCCGCGCCGACTTCCGCACCACCCTGCGCTTCTGGTCGGACCGGGGCGTCGACGGCTTCCGGGTCGACGTGGCCCACGCCCTGGTGAAGGACCTCGCCGAACCACTGCGGGACGTGGCGGAGTTCGGGGCGACCGGTGAGGAGGCGCTGGAGCGGGTGGAGCCGGGCACCCACCCCTACTGGGACCGTGACGAGGTGCACGAGATCTACCGCGACTGGCGCAAGATCTTCGACGCCTACGGCCCGCCCCGCACGGCCGTCGCCGAGGCCTGGGTCCCCGGCGCCCGCCGCGCTCTGTACGCACGCCCCGACGAACTGGGCCAGGCCTTCAACTTCGAGTACCTCCAAGCTCCCTGGGACGCGGACGCGCTGCGTCAGGTGATCGCCGACTCGCTGGCCACCGCCCACGCGGCCGGCGCCTCCGCCACCTGGGTGCTGTCCAACCACGACGTCGTACGGCACGCCTCCCGGCTGTCGCTGCCGGCCGGCACCGACGAGAACGCCTGGCTGCTGTCCGGCGGCCACGCCCCGGCGGTCGACGCCGGACAGGGCCTGCGGCGGGCGCGCGCCGCCACCCTGCTCATGCTGGCGCTGCCCGGCTCGTCGTACGTCTACCAGGGTGAGGAACTGGGCCTGCCCGAGGTCGCCGACCTGCCCACGGCCGTCCTCCAGGACCCGATCTGGGAGCAGACGGGCCATGTCCGCAAGGGCCGCGACGGCTGCCGGGTGCCGCTGCCGTGGACGACGGGCGGACCGTCGTACGGC
Organism: Streptomyces sp. NPDC006655; assembly: GCF_040703965.1. Classification (NCBI taxonomy): domain Bacteria; kingdom Bacillati; phylum Actinomycetota; class Actinomycetes; order Kitasatosporales; family Streptomycetaceae; genus Streptomyces; species Streptomyces sp. NPDC006655. The sequence goes on from NZ_JBEYJU010000155.1 coordinate 6,726, forward strand.
TTCGGGGCGGGCGGTGCCTGGCTGCCGCAGCCCTCGTGGTTCGCGTCGTACGCCGTCGAGGCGCAGGCCGGTACCGAGGGCTCCACCCTGGAGTTCTACCGCACCGCGCTGCGGCTGCGCCGCAAGCTGCTCGACGGCGAGACGCTGACCTGGGCCGAGGCCCCCGAGGGTGTGCTGCACTTCGCCCGGTCGGACGGCTGGCGGTGCGTCACGAACGTGTCGCACGCGCCGGTGCCGCTGCCGCCGGGCGAAGTGCTGCTCGCCAGCGTGCCGTTGCCGCTTGACGGCACGCTGCCGTCGGACACCACGGTGTGGCTGGGCGCCTGATCAGCCGGCGGTGGGAGCAGGGGTCCCGCCGTTGCCGACGCCGGCGCCGCTGCCCGTGAAGCCGGGCTCGCCCGGCAGGGCCGGCGGCTTGGTCGTGCTGTTGACCGGCGGGGTGAGCACGACCTGCGGCTGGCCCGGGTCCGGCGGCGGCGGGGTCAGGTCGGTGGCGGGCAGCTTCGGCGGGGTCGTCTCCTGGAAGAGGACCGAGGGGAAGTCGACCAGGCCGGTCTGCTCCATCACCGTGATGTGGTCGAGCACCGTGGCGTTGGCCTGGTCGGCGAGGGTGCGCACCAGGGTGTTCGTGGTGGTGGAACGAACCTTCGCGATGGTGTTGAAGATCGAACCGTGCGTCACGCGCAGGATGTTGGCGAAGTCGGTGTCGAACTTCTTGCCGCTGTCCGCGGTCAGGGTGCTGACGAACCCCTGCTGCTGCGGCGAGGCCACGTTGGGGATGGTGATGTTGAGCATCTGGCTGATCTTGCGGCAGCTGATGTCCAGCGCCGCGTGGCCGTCGATCAGGTGCTTGCTCGCGGTGATGACCGCCGGGGTCGTGCCCTTCTTCAGGCCGAGCTGGCCCACCGGGTACTCCCAGAGTCCGGCCGCGCGCACCTTCACCACGAAGTCCCGGTCGCCCTCGGTCAGGGGCCCCCACTGAGTGTTGGCGATGACTCTGGTGGCGGCGCTGGACGTGGTGTTGACACCCAGCATGCTCGGATAGGCGAGCGCCGCGAGGGTCAGGCTCAGGGCTCCTCCCACGAAGAGAGTGCCTGTCGCGTTACGCGAAAAGCGCACCGGTGCCTCCTGCCCGGGTCGGGGGTCCCGCGCGCAGCGGGGTCGGACGCAGGGAAGTACGGACGGGGAAGCGCCGGAAACCTTTTGGTTTGGTAAAGAACTTGTGAGGCGTTGCCCGTCGGGTTCCGCCGACTCACCATGTCTTCCTCAGGGGACGGTGATGATTTCCTCTGGTCCATGTGGGCATGACAAAGCTGGGGGCAGGCTTCGCCGCATGCCCCCACACTCCGCGCTTCCCGTGCTGCCCTACCGCAAGCCCACCAAGGGCCGTGACTACTGGGTCTTCGACGACGTCCTGCCCGACGCGGACGCCGTGCGGGAGCGCTGTCTGGCCAAGGACGACTGGGTCCAGGGGTACCCGTACACCTCGGAGACCTGGCCCGGTCTGCGCACCATGCCCGGCCTGGAACCCGCCGAACTCGACGTCGTGGAGGCGCTGGTGCGGCAGGCCACCGGCGCCGCGAAGCTGTGGGTGCAGCAGGCGCCCGGCGGCGGCACCCTGAACCACAACTGCGTGCAGGTGGTCGGCGAGGGCGAGAGCGAGCCGCGTCCGCACACGGACTCGCGGGCGCTGTGCCGGTACGCGGCGGTGCTGTACCTGAACCCGGGGGTGGCCAAGGACTGCGGTACCGCGTTCTACCGCCAGTCGCTGCCCGGCGGCCGGCTCGGCGGCAACGTCGTGCAGGCCCCGCACAACAACCTGGTCGAGGCCCTCGGTACGCGGTTCGTGCCCGGCGACCACTTCGAGGAGGACGTCCGCGTCCCGCACAAGTACAACCGGCTGCTCCTCTACAACGCCAACCTCGTGCACAGCGCGACGGGGTACGCCGGGAAGACGCTGGAGGAGAAGCGGATGACGGCGGTGTTCTTCTGGATGGCGTGAGCGGCGCCGTTCTGTAACAGCGGGCGTGACGTGACCACGACGGGTCCGTGACGGTGATCTCCGAACTTCCCCTCCGTGGACGGCATCGAAAGGGGTGTCCGGCAGAGAGCCGGGAAGAACGCACTGCTGGGGGATCCCCGTGTCGAACCGTCGTACGCACTTCCGCAAGACCGCCGCCGCCCTGACCGGTGCCGCCGCGCTGATGGCTCTGCTCACCGCGTGCAACGGCACCGCGACGGGGTCGGTGCACTCCGACGGCGGCACGGCCGCACCGGCGGCCGGAGACGCGACGGGGTCCGGTGCGACGGGCGGTTCCGGTGCGACCGGCGGGTCGGGCTCGACCGGCGGGTCCGGTTCCGCGGGCGGGTCCGGGTCGGGTGCCGCTGCCACGTCCGGGGGTGCGACCGGCTCCGGCAGCGGGAGCGGTACGTCGGGTTCGGCCGCCTCCGGGGGGTCCTCCGCCGGTGGTTCCGCCGCCGGCGTGGCCGCCTGCCAGGCCTCCCAGCTCGGCTACACCTGGGCCGACACCGGCAGCGGCAGTGGCCAGAAGCAGGCCGTGGTCGCGCTCACCAACAAGAGCGGCCACACCTGCACGATGTACGGCTTCCCGGGCGTCGACCTGGTGAACAGCGGCCGTCAGTGGTCGCTCCGGCGGACCGACGCCACCCCGCAGCGGGTCACGCTGGCGAGCGGCGCGGCCGCTCACTTCACCCTGACCTACCTCGTCGCGGAGCAGGGCGACTCCACCGCGTTCACCCCCACCACCGTGGTCATCACCGCGCCGAACCAGCGCACGTCGTACGACCTGCCCTGGCACGGCGGCGCGCTGGTGCTCCAGGACGGCGCGACGCGCCCCGGGACGTACGTCGGTCCCGTCACCCGTTAGGCGCGGGGCGTCGCGGCCCGCGATAATCGGGTCATGGCCCGACCGCACCCGCCCGCCGGACGCCCCCACCGGACACCGGCCGCCGCCAGGTGAAGCTCACCGAGCTGCACCGCCGCCTGCTGCCCGACGTCCTGTCGGCCGGTGCCGCCTGTCCCCTGGCGCTGACCGGCGACTACGCGGCCCAGGCGCACGGCCTGTTCGACCGTCCCGGCCGGACCCTCGACGTCGCGACGCAGCACGCGGCGCCCATGCGGATGATCGCCGGCACGGTGGCATCGGCGCTGCGCGACCACGGCTGGGGCGTCGTCACCCGCGAGACCGACCCGCTCTCCGCCCAACTCATGGTCACCGACGTGGTCTCGGGGGACGAGGGCGAGGTCGACATCCTCAAGGAGGCGCTCTGGCACCCCCCGGTCCGGACGGAGCTCGGTCTGACCCTGTCCCTGGAGGACGTGGTCGGCATGCGGGTCTGGGCCCTGACCGACCGCGGCCTGCCCCGTGACCTGCTGATCGTGCACGCCACGGCGGACCGCTGGTCCCTGCCCGACCTGGAGGACCTGGGCCGCCGGCACGCCCGGGACACCTTCGACCTCGCCGACCTCCAGGCCCGGCTGACCGGCATGGAATGGATGGACGACAGGGAGTTCACGGCCCTCGGCCTGGACGCCGGGGCCGTCACCGCGCTCCGGCACTGGGCCCAGAGCTGGGCGGACGACATCGCGGAACGCCTGATGGAGGCCCGGCCTCCGGAGGACTGATCCGTGCACCGGGTGATCGTCGTCCGGCAGGATCACGTGCGGGGCGGGCCGCACGGCCCACCGTCGGAGGCGCGGTCAGCCCGTGGGGAGGCCGACGCGGTCGCGTTCGAGCGCTGAGCGGAGCTCCGCGAGGACCTGTGCGGCGGCCGGTCCCGAGGGGCTGCCGAGAAGGTCCGCGGTCAGCTCCGCCAGCGTCCGGGTGAAGGTCTCCTCCGCCGCCTCGACGAGCCGCAGCCCGTCGTCGGTCAGGTCCAGCAGTGACGAGCGGCGGTCCGCCGGGTTGGTGCGCCGGGTCACCCAGGCCTGCTTCTCCAGGCGGTCGGTGCCCTTGCTGGTCGCACCGATCCCGATGGCGAACTCGACGGCCAGGTCCGCCACCCGGGACCCCGGGTGGTCGCGCAGGAAGCGCAGGAACTCGAACTGCGAGGTGACGATCCCGTGCTGCTCGCGCAACCGGTCGTTCAGCGCGTTGTACAGGCGCGTCTCGCAGCGGACGAGGTCGGAGAAGAAGCCCGGGAGGTCCACCCGGCCACCGCTTGACTTGGATGCCATGGCATATATCTTAACCTAGATTCCTAGGAATATAGTTTCTAGGAATCTAGTTCCTTGGCATGTAAGCGTCCGTGGAGGCGACGATGAGCAGGCAACAGCGCGCGGAGATCGACGCGATGGTCCGGCGGCCCCGGCCCGAGGGGCCCCGGTCGGTGGCGGAGCTCCGTGCGGGGTTCAGGGAGATGATGGCCGGGATGATCGTCCCGGCCGGGATCCGCACCCGGCCCGTGACGCTCGGCGGGCGGCCCGCGGAGCTGGTCGAACCGGCCGGCACCGCGCGGGCCGGGACGGTCCTCTACTTCCACGGCGGCGCCTACGTGTTCGGTTCACCGCGGACGGCGATGTCGCTGACGGGCAACCTGGTGGACAGGACGGGGTTCAGGGCGTTCTCGCTGGACTACCGGCTGGCCCCGGAGCACCCGTTCCCGGCCGCGGTCGAGGACGGGCTCAGCGCCTACCGCGCTCTTCTCGACGGCGGCGAGGACCCGTCGGCGATCGCGCTCGCCGGGGACTCCGCCGGGGGCGGCCTCGCCGTGACCACCTGCCTCGCCGCCCGTGACGCGGGTCTGCCGGTGCCGGCCGCGATCGTGGGGTTCTCCGCCGGGCTCGACATGACCCGGACGGGCCGGAGCATGGACGCCAAGGCGGCGGCCGACCCGTACTTCACCCGCGCGGAGCTGGCGCACACCGGGGCCATGTACCTCGCGGGGCAGGATCCGCACCAGCCGCTGCTCAGCCCCGCCGTCCTCGCCGACCTGACCGGCCTCCCCCCGATGCTGTTGCAGGCGGGCACCAACGAGGTGCTCCTGGACGACTCCACACGCATGGCGGAGCGCGCGAGGGAGGCCGGGGTGGACGTCGTCCTGGACGTCACCGCCGACGTTCCCCATGTCTTCCAGGCCTTCGCGGGCGTCCTGGAGGAAGCCGACGAGGCCCTGGACCGGGCCGCCCTCTTCCTCGCCCAGCGCATCCGCACCGGCGCCACGCCCCCCACGCCGGCGGACTGAACCCGCCGGACGGCCGGGTGGCTCCCGCGAGCGGCCTCGGGGGGTGTGTGAAGTGGGGTGGCGTGCGGTACGGAGGTAGGGGTCGGGTGCCGGTTCGGTCGTCAGGAGTCGTGTCGTGAGCAGTGTCGCCATCGTGGGGGCCGGGCCGGGGCTGGGGGCCGCGGTCGCCCGGCGGTTCGGGCGGGAGGGGTTCGGGGTGGCGCTGGTCGCCCGGAACGGCGGGCGGCTCGACGCGCTCGTCCGGGAGCTGTCCGGGCTCGGCGTCGAGGCCCGGGGGTACTCCGCCGACGTGCGGGATCCGGACGCCCTCGCCGCGGCGCTCGCGCGGGCGGCGCAGGAGCTGGGGACCGTCGAGGTGTTGCAGTACAGCCCCGTGCCGCAGGCGGACTTCATGCGGCCCGTGCTGGAGACCACCCACGCCGACCTGCGCGGGCCGGTCGAGTTCTCGGTGTACGGGCCCGTCGCCGCGGTGCAGCAGGTGCTGCCGGGGATGCGGGAGCTGGGGCGCGGGACCATCCTGTTCGTCAACGGGGGCACCGCCGTCATCCCGCACCCGGACCGGGCCGGGACGTCCGTGGCCTTCGCCGCCGAGAGCGCGTACGGGCACCTCCTGCACGACCGGCTCGCCGGGGAGGGCATCCACGTGGGGCAGCTGGTCATTCCCGGGGCGATCGTCCCCGGGCATCCGCGGAAGGACCCGGCCGTCCTCGCCGAGACGCTCTGGGGGATGCACCGCGACCGGCACGGGTTCCGGCACTACGCCGACGACCTGGAGGGCTGACCGCCACAGCCGCTCCTTCCCCGTTATGTTTTCCGCGGTCCTGCAAGAGGGCCGCTGGCTTCCGGGCCCGGCATGACTTTTGCCCCCTGTCGAACGGATGACCTGGGGGGTGG
>NZ_JBEYJU010000156.1:0-12648 GCF_040703965.1 Streptomyces sp. NPDC006655
CCGGGGCGGCTGTACCTGCCCACGATCATGGACCCGGTCTACGGCTACCAGGTCACCAACGTCGAGGCCTCCATGTCCTCGCCGTCCTCCCTGCTGCACTGGACCCGGCGGATGATCGAGATCCGCAAGCAGAATCCTGCCTTCGGACTGGGGTCCTACACCGAACTCCAGTCGTCCAACGCGGCGGTGATCGCGTTCCTGCGGGAGTACGAGGACGACCTGGTCCTGTGCGTGCACAACTTCTCCAGGTTCGCCCAGCCCACCGAACTCGATCTGCGGGCCTACGACGGCCGGCACCCGGTCGAGCTGATCGGCGGGGTGCGCTTCCCCGCCATCGGTGAACTGCCGTATCTGCTCACCCTCGCGGGACACGGCTTCTACTGGTTCCGGCTCTCCCGAGTCGCCTCCCGCACCGGCCGCCGGCGCTGAGCGTGCGGAGCCGAGGAAAGGACGCGTCACCATGACGAAGACCGTCGACCTGCCCCGGAGCACGGCCGCGGGCCTCGACCTCGACGGGCCGCTGGCCTCGCTGGGCGCACTGCTGCGGGACTGGCTGCCCCGGCAGCGCTGGTTCGCGGGCAAGGACCGGCCCGTCACGGAGCTGTCCGTGCTGTCCGTGACCGAACTCCTCCCCGGCTGCCTGCATCTGCTCGTCCACGCCGACCACTCCGCGGGCGGGGACGCCTCCCCGTCGGGCGACTGCTACCAGTTGCTGCTCGGCGTGCGCCCGCACCGGACGCCCCGGCTGGAGCGGGCGTACATCGGCCGGGCCGAACAGGGCCCGCTGGCCGGGTTCGCGATCTACGACGCCCTGCACGACCCACGCGCCGCCGAGCTGCTGCTGGAACGGCTGCGCGTCCCCGGCACCGCCGGTCCGCTGCGTTTCGAGACCGCCCGCGAGGCCCGGATACCCGGTGGTCTCGCACCCCGGCTGCTGACCGCCGAGCAGTCCAACTCCTCGCTCGTCTACGGCGACTCCTACATCCTGAAGGTGTTCCGGCGGATCCAGCCCGGCATCAACCCGGACCTGGAGGTGCCCGGCGCGCTGGCGGCCCAGGGCTGTGCCCGGGTGCCGGCCCCGGTGGCCTGGTTCCGCACCACCGAACCGAGTCCCGCGACCCTCGGGGTGCTCCAGCCCTTCCTGCCCGACGCGGCCGACGGCTGGACCCTGGCCCTGCGCGCGCTCGCGACGGGGGACGAGTTCACCACCGAGGCGCACGAGCTGGGGCGGGCCACCGCCGACGTGCATCTCGCGCTGGCCGGCGCCTTCCCGTCCGCCGGCCGCGACGAACACAGCCGCACGGCCGAGGCGATGTCCGCGCGGCTGGAGGCGGCGGCGCACGCGGTGCCCGTGCTGCGGCCGTTCGTGCCCGGTCTGCGGGGCGCCTTCGAGGCGCTCGCCGCCTGTGACGGCGGCCCGCCCGCCCAGCGGATCCACGGCGACCTCCACCTCGGGCAGGTGCTGCGGGCGGACCGCGAGTGGTTCGTCATCGACTTCGAGGGCGAACCGTCACGGCCGCTCGCCGAGCGGCGCGGCCCGCAGTCTCCGGTGCGCGACGTGGCCGGCATGCTGCGGTCCTTCGACTACGCGGCCCGGCAGCGCCGCCCCTGGCGCCCGGAGTGGGCCGGCCGCTGCCGGGAGGCCTACTGCGCGGGCTACGCTGCCCGGGCGGGCTGGGACCCGCGCAAGAAGCACGCGTTGCTGCGCGCCCACGAGACGGACCGCGCGGTGTACGAAGTGGTGTACGAGGCCCGGCACCGGCCGGCCTGGCTTCCGGTTCCGATGGCCGCGATCGAGCGGCTCGCCCGCTGGGGAGGCTGACCTCATGGCATTGCGCGACTCCACGCTCCCCGAGCCCTCGGGACCCTCCAGTCCCACGGCCCCGCCGCTGGACGCGGCCGACCGCGGGCGGCTGCTGGCGGGCGCCCACCACGATCCGCACGCGCTGCTCGGCGCCCACCCGGTGGACGGCGGCACCCTCTTCCGTGCGCTGCGCCCGCAGGCCCGCGCCGTGAGCGTGCTGGCCGACGGGGTGCGCAGCCCCCTGGTGTCGGAGGGCGACGGGCTCTTCGCCGCCGTGCTGCCGTACGCCGAGGTGCCGTCGTACACCCTGCTCGTCGCGTACGAGGACGGCGAGCACGAGGTGCACGACCCGTACCGTTTCCTGCCCGCGCTCGGTGAGCTGGATCTGCATCTGATCCGGGAGGGGCGCCACGAGCAGCTGTGGAAGGCGCTCGGCGCCGAGCCGATGACCCATGACGGGGTGGCCGGGACCCGGTTCACGGTGTGGGCGCCGAACGCCCGGGGCGTGCGGGTCGCAGGGGACTTCACCTGCTGGGACGGCACGCAGTACCCGATGCGCTCGCTGGGCGCGGCCGGGGTGTGGGAGCTGTTCCTGCCGGGGGTGGGCGACGGCGCGCGGTACAAGTTCGAGATCACCTCCCGGTACGGCGGCCGGTTCCTCAAGGCCGATCCGATGGCCCGGCGCACGGAGGTGCCGCCCGCGACCGCGTCGATCGTGACGGTCGCGCGGCACGAGTGGACCGACGCCGAGTGGATGGCGCACCGGGGCGACACCCCCGTGCACGAGGCCCCGTTCTCGGTGTACGAGGTCCATCTGCCTTCCTGGCGCCAGGGGCTGACCTATCGTCAGCTTGCCGAGGAACTCCCCGCCTACGTCAACGACCTGGGCTTCACCCATGTCGAGTTCATGCCGGTCGCCGAGCACCCCTTCGGCGGCTCCTGGGGCTACCAGGTCACCGGCTTCTACGCGCCGACCTCCCGGCTCGGCACCCCGGACGACTTCAGGTACCTGGTCGACGCCCTGCACCGGGCCGGCATCGGCGTGATCATGGACTGGGTGCCCGCCCACTTCCCCAAGGACGACTGGGCGCTGGCCCGCTTCGACGGGGACCCGCTGTACGAGCCCGGGGACGACCGGCGGGCCGAGCACCCGGACTGGGGGACCTACGAGTTCGACCTGGGCCGGGTGGAGGTGCGCAACTTCCTGGTCGCCAACGCCGTCTACTGGTGCGAGGAGTTCCACGTCGACGGGCTGCGGGTGGACGCCGTCGCCTCGATGCTCTACCTCGACTACTCGCGGGATTCCGGGCAGTGGACGCCGAACGTGTTCGGCGGCCGCGAGGACCTGGACGCGGTGGCGTTCCTCCAGGAGATGAACGCGACGGTGTACCGGCGCGCGCCGGGTGTGGTGACCATCGCCGAGGAGTCCACCGCGTGGGACGGGGTGACCCGGCCGACCGACAGCGGCGGCCTGGGCTTCGGGCTGAAGTGGAACATGGGGTGGATGCACGACTCGCTGGACTACATCCGCCACGAGCCGGTCCACCGCAAGTACCACCACCACGAGATGACCTTCTCGATGGTCTACGCGTACAGCGAGAACTACGTCCTGCCCATCTCCCACGACGAGGTGGTCCACGGCAAGCAGGCCCTGGTGTCGAAGATGCCGGGCGACTGGTGGCAGCAACGCGCCAATCACCGCGCCTATCTCGGCTTCATGTGGGCCCATCCGGGCAAACAGCTGCTTTTCATGGGGCAGGAGTTCGCCCAGGGCGGCGAGTGGTCGGAGGCCGAGGGGCCCCACTGGTGGCTGCTGGACCCCGCGTACGCGGCCGAGGCCGATCACCGGGGTGTCCGGGATCTGGTCCGCGATCTCAACTCCGTGTACCGCACCCGGCCCGCCCTGTGGCAGCGCGACACGGATCCGGTGGGCTTCCAGTGGGTCCTGGGGGACGCCGCGGAGGACAACGTCTTCGCGTTCCTGAGGTTCGACGCCGAGGCCCGGCCGCTGCTGGCGGTCTCCAACCTCTCCCCCGTCGTCCGGCCCGGCTACCGTCTGGCCGTGCCCGAGGGCACGCCCGTCTGGCGGGAGATCCTCAACACGGACAGCGCGCGCTACGGCGGCGGAGACGTCGTCAGCAGGGGCCCGCTGCTCGCCGACGAGGGGGCGCTGCGGCTGACGCTGCCGCCGCTGGGCACCGTGTGGCTTGAGCCTGTCGCCCCGTAGCCCGCGGACGGCGCCCGCACGTGTTTCCTGCGCCGGGGCGGGGCAGTTCGGGTGAAAGACCCCGCCGCGCCCAGTCGCGGCCCGGCCGGAGGGCGGTTCCCCTTGCTGCGTACCGTCGGAGTGGAGGAAGAACTCCTGCTGGTCCACCCGGACAGCGGCGAGCCGATGCCCCAGGCGGCCGCCGTCCTCGACCGCGCCGCCCAGGACGATCCCGGGCAGCTGGTGTTCCAGAAGGAACTCTTCGGGCAGATGCTGGAGTTGGCGACCAGTCCGCAACGGGACATGGCCGGCCTCGGCGCCGAGATCGCCCGCTGCCGCAAGGAGGCGGCCCGGCTCGCCGGGGAGATCGGCTGCGCGGTCGCCGCGCTCGCCACCTGCCCGGTGCCCGTGGCCCCCGCGCTCACCCGGCACGACCGCTACCACTGGATGGCGGGACGGTTCGGGACCGCCACCACGGACTGGTTCGTCTGCGGCTGCCATGTGCACGTGTCGGTGGAGTCCGACGAGGAGGGTGTCGCCGTCCTCGACCGGCTGCGGCCGTGGCTTCCGGTGCTGCGCGCGATCAGTGTCAACTCGCCGTTCTGGCAGGGCTGGGACTCCGGTTACGCCAGCTTCCGCAGCCGGCTGTGGGCGCGCGGTCCGTCGGCGGGGCCGACCGAGCTGTTCGGCACGCCGCAGGGGTACCGGCGGCGGGTCGCGGACATGGTGGCCAGCGGGGTCATCCTGGACCCGGGGATGGTGTACTTCGACGCGCGCCTGTCCGAGCACTATCCGACGGTGGAGATCCGGGTGGCCGACGTCTGCCTGCGCGCCGACACCACCGTCCTCGTCGCCGCGCTGACCCGCGCCCTGGTGGAGACGGCCGCGCGCGACTGGCGGGCCGGCCGGCCGCCGCTCGACCACAGCGTGAGCATGCTCAGGATGGCCTCCTGGCAGGCCGCCCGCACCGGACTGGAGGCGGAACTCCTGCATCCGGTGACCATGCGGCCGCGCCCGGCGGACGAGGTGCTGCGGGCGCTGCTGGCGCACACCGCGGCCGCGCTGGCCGACAGCGGCGACACCAGCGGGGTCGAGGAGGCCCTGGCACAGCTGCTGCACAGGGGGACCGGGGCCCGCGAGCAGCGCTCGTTCCTGGAGCGCACCGGGAGCCTGCGGAACGTCGTCGTGGAGTGTGTGCGCCGTACGCAGGGGTGAGCGCATGTCATCGGGCGGACACGAGTTGACCGTTCCTGGCACGGGGCGCGCTCCCCTGGGCTAGATTCGACCCGCGTCGACGACAGTACCGATCGGGAGGGTCACCCTCCGTACAACCAGGAGCAGCGCATGCGCGACTACGCCCTCGCTCCGACGACCGCTTCGACCCTGACCGGCGGGCTCGCCGACAGCATCTTCGAGACGGCGGACCGGAACCCGACCCTGCCGGTGCTGGCGCGCCGGCCCGACGACCCGGCCGCGGGCTGGGAGGAGGTCAGCGCGGTCGAACTGCGCGACGAAGTGGTCGATCTGGCCAAGGGACTGATCGCTTCGGGGATCTCGCCCGGACAGCGCGTGGCCATGATGGCGCGCACGCGCTACGAGTGGACGGTACTGTGCCTGGCGTTGTGGTCGGTGGGCGCGGAGGTCGTGCCGATCCACCCGACGTCCTCCCGGGACCAGGTCGAGTGGATCCTGCGGGACGCCCGCTGTGTGGCCGTGGTGGTCGAGGACGAGCCGGCGGTCATGACCGTGGGCACCGTCTGCGAGGGCCTGCCCGGGCTCAGGCACGTGTGGCAGCTGGACTCCGGGGCACTGCCGGACCTGGTGCAGCAGGGCAGGTTCGTCCCGCTGACCACGGTGGAGTCGCTGCGCCGGATCATCATGCCGGACTCCACGGCGGCCATCACCTACACCTCCGGCACCTCCGGCCGGCCGCTCGGCTGCGCGCTGAGCCACCGCGGTCTCGCGTACCCGTGCGACACCCTGCTGGCCGGCTGGGGGCACACCGCCGCGCGCCCCGGCGAACAGGCCTCGGTCCTGGCCTACCTGCCGTTCTCGCACGTGTACGGGCTGATGATCATGGTGATCTGCCTGCGCGGCGGGATCCTGATGGGCCACGAGCCGGAGACGTCCGAGACGGCGCTGGCCTCGGCGCTCGGCACCTTCCGGCCGACCTATCTGTACGCGGTGCCGTCGGTGCTGGAGAAGCTGTACAAGACGTTCCTGCGGACCGCCCAGCAGTCGGGTCGCGGCGCCCTGTTCGAGCGGGCCGTGGAGACCGCGCGGGACTTCGCCGCCGCCGAGGAGCGGCAGCGGCTGGGCACGGGCGCGGGACCCGGCTTCGACCTGCGGCTGCAACACGCCCTGTACGAGCGCACGGTGTACCGCAAACTGCGGGCGGCGCTCGGCGGCCGGGTGCTGCGGGCCACCTCCGGCGGCTCCTCGCTCAGCCGTGAACTCACCCTGTTCTACGAGGGCATCGGCGTTCCCGTGCACGACGGGTACGGGCTGACCGAGTCCAGCGGCGGGATCACCATGCAGCCGCTGGGCCGTGAGAAGTCGGGCACGGTCGGCCAGGCCCTGCCGGGCACCCAGATCCAGGTGGCGGACGACGGCGAGATCCTGGTGCGCGGGCCGTCCGTGTTCCAGGGGTACGTCGGGGACGACTACGCGACCCGGGCCGCGCTGCGCGGCGGCTGGCTTGCCACCGGGGACATCGGGCGGCTCGATCCGGAGGGGTACCTGACCATCACCGGCCGCAAGAAGGACGTCATCATCACCAGCAGCGGCAAGAGTGTGGCCCCGGCGCCGCTGGAGCAGCGGCTGCGGATGCACCCGCTGGTGCACCAGGCGGTGGTCGTCGGTGACGACCGGCCCTGCGTGGGCGCGCTGATCACCCTGGACCCGGACTTCCTCGCGCACTGGCGGGGAGCGCTGGCGGTGCCGGGCGACTCGCCCCAGCGCGAGGCGCGGGAGGAGAACGCGCTGCGCGAGGAGATCGCCCGGGCCATCGCGTCCGCCAACAGTGTGGTGTCCCGCTCCGAGTCGATCCGGGTCTACCGGGTGCTCCAGGAGCCGTTCGCCCCGGGCAACGGAATGCTGACGCCGTCGATGAAGCTGCGCCGGGACGCCATAGCGCACCACTACGCGGCCGAGATCGACGCCATGTACCAGGCCCGCTCGCGGGCGGTTCGGCGGCCGGGTTCGCAGGAGCCGGCCGAGTGGGACGACGCGGACGACGTGTTCCGCTGAGCGGATCACGCGTAGCCTGCCCTCCTGCGGGCACTCGCCGCGAAGGAAGAGATCAGCACCCTGAGCACGGCCCGTCACGGGCCGGGAGAGACGAGATGCCGACCGGGCCACGGGACCGCAGACCATCTGGGGAAGAGACCCTCGACCGTACGGTCTCCTTTCCCGGCGAGCTGAGCAACGTGACCGGCGCCCGGCTCGCCGCGGACGGCTACCTGGCCGACCTCGCCCGGGTCGCGCCGCCCACCGCGCCGGAGTGCTGGGACGACATCCTGCTGGCGGTGACGGAGCTGGCCGCCAACGTCGTGCAGTACGCGCCGGGCCCCTTCGAGCTGCGGATGCGCCGTACCTACGACGGTGTCCACGTCACCATGCACGACACCAGCCAGGTCCCGCCCGAGCCGCGGCCCTTCCATCCGCACAGCGGCGGGGGCGGCGTCGGCTGGCACCTGCTGCACACCCTGTGCGACCAGGTCAGCGTGGTCGTCACCGAGTCGGGCAAGGACATCCACGCCTTCCTGCCCTGGTGAGACGCCGGTGGGCCGAGGAGCCCGGCGGCTCATCCGGGCCGGTGGGCGACCACCCCGAACATCGTCACCGACATGTGCAGGGCGCCCCGCCCGGCGGCATCGGTGAGGTCGGCGTACAGGGTGTCCCGCTGGTCCTCGGTGAGCGTGCCGGTGCGGACCGCGGACTCGCCGAGCATGCGGATCAGCGGCCAGGCGACCGTGCGGTGGTCCTGGAGCAGGGCCTGGGAGCCGCGGTCGTCCACCACGAACCCGGCCGCGCCGAGCTGGCCGAGCAGACGGCGCCCGGCGTAGGGGTTGGCACCGCGCAGGACGGTGGACATCAGCGCGCTCACCACGTCCGGCTCGGCGGGGTGCAGGAGGGTGGTGCCCCAGTCGGTGTCCAGGAGCGCCACCCGGCCGCCCGGACGCAGCACCCGGGCCATCTCGCCGACCGCCCGGTCCGGTTCGGAGAGGTGCTGGAGCACTCGCTCGCACCAGACGACGTCCATCGAGCCGTCGGGCATCGGCAGGGCGAGCGCGTCGCCGTCGGTGAAGCGCGCCCGGCTGTCCGCCGACCGTTCCTCGGCGACCGCGCGCAGCCCGCCGTTCGGCTCGACACCGATCGCGACCCCGTCCGGGCCGACGGCGGCGGCCAGGGCCCGGGTCTGTGAGCCGGTGCCGGAGCCGATGTCGACGACTCGCTCGCCGGGCCGTACCGCCAGCGCCTCCTCGGCCCAGGCGCGCAGCCGCCGCACCCCCGGATTGGCGTCCTGCGAGTCCAGGGCGCCCACCAGCTGAGCCACCCGGGCGGGGTCGATGTGCCGCTTCTGGAAGCCCGTGCCGGGCCGGGTCTGCGCCATGCGGGACACCCTACTGGCGTGCGTGGCGCCGCGGGGCGGTCGCAGAACGAACGGAAGTGCGGCGCATATCTGTACGTCAGCCGGTTACTCCGGACGATCGAGGGCATGCTGGAGCCCACGCGTTCGTCTGCCTGCGCCGCCCGGCTGGCGGAACGGCGTCGGGCACGGTGGGATCGAAGTGGTGCGAAGCAAGCGTTCCGGGGCATCCGAAGGGCGTGAATCCGGGCCTCTGGAGCAGCGGAAAGGGATGGACACCGTGACACGACCCAGGATCCTGGTGGTGGGCGCCGGCTTCGCCGGAGTGGGGTGCGTACGCCGCCTGGAGCGGAAACTCGCCCCGGACGAGGCCGACATCACCCTGGTGACCCCGTTCTCCTACCAGCTCTACCTGCCCCTGCTGCCCCAGGTCGCCTCGGGCGTGCTGACCCCCCAGTCGATCGCCGTCTCGCTGCGCCGCAGCAAGAAGTACCGCACCCGGATCATTCCGGGCGGTGCGATCGGCGTGGATCTGAAGTCCAAGGTGTGCGTGGTGCGCACCATCACCGACAAGCTCGTCGACGAGCGCTACGACTACATCGTGCTGGCCCCGGGCAGTGTCACCCGCACCTTCGACATCCCGGGCCTGACCGAACACGCCTTCGGCATGAAGACCTTGGCGGAGGCCGCCTACATCCGCGACCACGTCATCTCGCAGCTCGACCTGGCCGACGCCAGCGACGACCCGGCCGAGCGGGCGGCCCGGCTGCAGTTCGTGGTGGTCGGCGGCGGCTACGCGGGCACCGAGACGGCGGCCTGTTTGCAGAAGCTCACCCATGCCGCGCTGCACCGCTACCCGAACCTCGACCCCAAGCTGATCAAGTGGCATCTCATCGACATCGCGCCGAAGTTGATGCCGGAGCTGGGCGACAAACTCGGCCGCAGCGCCCAGGAGATCCTGGCCCGGCGCGGCATCGAGGTGTCCCTCGGGGTGTCGATCGACAAGGCCGGTCCCGAGGAGGTCACCTTCACCGACGGGCGGGTGGTGCCCACCCACACGCTGATCTGGACGGCGGGGGTGGCCGCCAGTCCGCTGATCGCCACGCTGGGCGCGGAGACGGTGAAGGGGCGGCTCGCGGTGAACGCCGAGATGAGCCTGCCGGGCCACGACGGCGTGTTCGCGCTCGGCGACGCGGCGGCCGTGCCGGACAAGGCGAAGGGCGAGGCGGGCGCGGTCTGCCCGCCGACCGCGCAGCACGCCATGCGGCAGGGCAAGGTGGTCGCCGACAACGTCATCGCCACCCTGCGGGGCCAGGCGCTCCGCCCGTACGTCCACAAGGACCTGGGACTGGTGGTGGACCTCGGCGGCACCGACGCGGTCTCCAAGCCGCTGGGCATCGAGCTGCGCGGGCTGCCCGCGCAGGCGGTGGCCCGCGGCTACCACTGGTCGGCGCTGCGCACCAACGTGGCCAAGACCCGGGTCGCGACCAACTGGGTGCTGAACGCGCTGGGCGGTGACGACTTCGTCCGCACCGGCTTCCAGGCCCGCAAACCCGCCCGGCTCAAGGACTTCGAGTACACGGACACGTATCTGACCCCGGAGCAGGTACGGGAGCGCGCCGAGGGTCCCGGCGACGTCACCGCGTGACGTCACCGCGCGACGCGGGGCACGGCCGGGCGGGTGCGGTGGGGCGGCGGCCGCTGTGGGCGGAGGCGTGGGGCCGGCTCGCGGCGGTCGACCCCGGGCTGCTCCGCTTCACCGCCGGTCTGCGCACGGTCACCTCGATCGCCCTCGCGCTCGCCGTCCTCGCGGTCCTGCGGGTGACCGTGTTCCATCTGGTGGCCGCGGCCATCACGGCGATGGTGGCGACCTTCGCGATCCGCGAGAAGCAGCTCCCGCAGCAGGCCGTCACCCTCGCCCTCGGCCTGCCGGTGGCGCTGGCCTCCGTGTCGCTGGGGGCGCTGCTCAACCGGCAGGTGGTGCTCGGCGACCTGTTCTTCGTGGCGCTCATCTTCTGCGCGGTGTACGGCCGCCGCTTCGGCGACCGGGGCACCGCGCTGGGTCTGATCGGCTTCCAGATCTACTTCGTCTCGCTGTTCGTGCACGCGACCGTGCCCGCGCTGCCGGGCCTGTACGTCGCGATCACGGTGGCGTTCGGCTGCGCCGCCGTGGCGCGTTTCCTGCTCGTACGGCAGACTCCGGCGGGCATCCTGGACCGGCTGCGGCGCGCTTTCAGGGCCCGGTTCGCCCAGTTGGTCGCCGCGCAGGCGGCCCTGCTGGACGCCGGTCCGGACGAACTGGACAAGGCGGTGGAGGAGGTCAGGGTACGGACCGCCCGGCTGCACGAGACGGCGCTGCTGATCCAGGGGCGGCTCGCGGACGGCACCTCCGACGAGGCGGTCGCCAGGCTGGTGCAGCGCCGCATCGCGGACGCCGAGATCGCCGCCGAGCGGCTCGGTCTGCTGCTGCTCACCGCCCGCGGCGCCGGCCGGGCCGACACCCTCACCCTGCATCTGCCGGGGGCCGCGCTGCCGTCGGCCGCTCGGGAACCGGTGCGGGACGAGTCGATGGGACGGCTGCGGCTGGACCTGGAGGCGCTGCGGCTGCTGGTGCTGCGCTCGGCCGGACCGCGGTCCGGGACCGCGCTGGCCCAGCTGCGCAACCGGCTGCTCGGCTACCGCGAGGAGGATCACCTGCCGCCCGCCGCGCCCGCCGTCCAGGACGTCTTCCGGGGCATCGGTGAGACGGCACGGGCGGTGCTGGGGCTGCGGATCGCCATGGACGGGCCGCAGGACGAGTCCGACGACACCCCGGCGACCTCCCGCTCCCGTGAGGAACTGGACGCCGAGGACGCGGCCATCGGGGGCGCAGAGGAGAGCGAACCCGAGCCCGAGAAGGCCACCGGGCTGCGCCGGCCCACCACGCGGGCGGCGGTGCAGGTGGCGGTCGGCTCGTCGCTGGCCATCGTGGGCGGCGAGTTCCTGTCCGCGCAGCGCTGGTACTGGGCGGTGCTGACCTGCTGGATCGTCTTCATCAACACCGCGTCCACCGGCGAGATCCTGGTCAAGGGCTACCGACGGCTGCTGGGCACGGTCCTCGGCGTGGTGGCCGGCATCGGCCTGGCCGGGCTGGTGGGGCACCACACCTGGACGGCGTTCGGGCTGGTGCTGCTGTTCGTCTTCGCGATGTTCTACTCGGCTCCGCTGTCGTACACCCTGATGTCGTTCTTCGTGACGGCGATGCTGGGCCTGCTGTACACCCTCCTCAACACCTTCAGTCTGGACGTGCTGGTGCTGCGGGTGGAGGAGACCGCGCTGGGCGCGGTGTGCGGGGTGATCGCGGCCGCGGTGGTGCTGCCCGTGCACACCGGCCACCGCACCGACGAGCTGCTGGCGGAGACGCTGGACCGGCTGGCGGACGTCACCCGGGCCGCTGCCGAGCAGCTGAGCGGGGCGCCGCCGGTGGACCTGGTGGAGAAGGCCCGCGACCTGGACCAGGCCCTGGCCGACCTGCGGGCGGCCACCGAGCCACTGACCCATCCGATCGCCCCGTTGCGGTCCCGCCGGGACACCGCCCGGTACGTGGTGGCGCTCCTGGAGACCTGTGCGTACCACGCGCGTTCGCTGGCGGCGACGGCGGAGCTGCTGCCCTCGCATCCGGCGATCGCGGCGGACCCCCGGCTGCGCGGGGCCGGCCGCCGGATCGTGCACAACATCGAGGCGCTCGCCGCCCACGTGGCCGGCCGGCAGCCGGCCCCCGCGATCGAGACCGGTTCCAGCATCGCGGCGATGCTGGAACCGGGCACCCTGCGCGCCCCGCGTTACGGCCGGGTGACCGACCGCGTGCTACGGCACCTTCAACGGCTGGACGAGGCCGTGGTGGGCCTGGCCCGGCCGCTCAAGGTACCGGTCGGACCGCGCACCGGCTGACCCTGGCTCAGGACGAGCGTCCCATCGCTTCGGCGCGGACGCGGGCGCAGCTGCGGCTGATGAGGCGGGAGACGTGCATCTGGGAGATGCCGAGCTGGTCGGCGATGCGGCTTTGGG
>NZ_JBEYJU010000157.1:0-12517 GCF_040703965.1 Streptomyces sp. NPDC006655
GTCACCCCGCCCCTGCCAGACCTAACCGCCGGGGGCCGGGGGGGGGGGGGGCCCCCCCGGCTCTGCCGTGGGTCGGCCGGCGTCAGCCGTGCTTGGCGCGGCTGGCGGCGCGGGCCCGCTCGCGGGCGTCCAGGTTCACCTTGCGGATGCGGACGGCTTCCGGGGTCACCTCGACGCACTCGTCGTCGCGGCAGAACTCCAGCGACTGCTCCAGGGAGAGCTTGCGCGGCGGCACGATCGCCTCGAACGTGTCGGCCGAGGACGACCGCATGTTCGTGAGCTTCTTCTCCTTGGTGATGTTGACGTCCATGTCGTCGGAGCGGGAGTTCTCGCCGACGATCATGCCCTCGTACACCTCGGTGCCGGGCTCCACGAACAGCACACCGCGCTCCTGGAGGTTCGTCATCGCGAACGCGGTGACGGCGCCGGCGCGGTCGGCGACCAGGGAGCCGTTGTTACGGGTCTGGAGGGGGCCGAACCAGGGCTCGTGGCCCTCGTGGATGGAGTGGCCGATGCCCGTGCCGCGGGTCTGCGTGAGGAACTCGGTACGGAAGCCGATGAGACCGCGGGACGGCACCACGAACTCCATGCGCACCCAGCCGGAGCCGTGGTTGGACATGTTGTCCATCCGGCCCTTGCGGACGCCCATGAGCTGCGTGACCGCGCCCATGTGCTCCTCGGGCACGTCGATCGTCATGCGCTCGACGGGCTCGTACGTCTTGCCGTCGACCTGCTTGGTGACGACCTGCGGCTTGCCGATGGTCAGCTCGAAGCCCTCACGGCGCATCTGCTCGACCAGGATGGCGAGCGCCAGCTCGCCACGGCCCTGGACCTCCCAGGCGTCCGGACGGTCGGTGTCGAGCACGCGCAGTGAGACGTTACCGATCAGCTCGCGGTCGAGGCGGTCCTTGACCTGACGGGCGGTCACCTTGCGGTCCTTGACCGCCGCCTTGTTGTCGGCGCCCTTGCCGGTGCCGCCACGGCCGACCAGCGGCGAGGTGTTCGTACCGATGACCATCGAGATCGCCGGCTCGTCGACCGTGATCAGCGGCAGCGGGATCGGGTTCTCGGGGTCGGCGAGGGTCTCGCCGATCATGATGTCCGCGATACCGGCGACGGCACAGATGTCACCGGGGCCCGCCACCTCGGCGGGCTTGCGGGTGAGCGCCTCGGTCATCAGCAGCTCGGTGATGCGCACGTTGGACATCGTGCCGTCACGCTTGATCCAGGTGACGGTCTGGCCCTTGCGCAGCTCGCCCTGCTCGACGCGGAGCAGCGCGATGCGGCCGAGGAAGTTGTCGGCGTCCAGGTTGGTGACGTGCGCCTGGAGGGGGGCCGACTCGTCGTACTGGGGGGCCGGGACGTGCGACAGGATGGTGGAGAAGAAGGGCTCCAGGTTGTCGCTGTCCTGCGGGACGGTGCCGTCCTCGGGCTTGGTCAGCGAGGCCACGCCGTCGCGCGCGCAGGCGTAGACGATCGGGAACTCGATCTGGTCCTCGTCGGCGTCCAGGTCGAGGAAGAGGTCGTAGGTCTCGTTGACGACCTCGTCGATCCGCGAGTCCGGGCGGTCCGTCTTGTTGATGCACAAAATGACGGGCAGGCGCTGCTGGAGGGCCTTGCGCAGCACGAAGCGGGTCTGCGGCAGCGGGCCCTCGGAGGCGTCGACGAGCAGCACCACCGCGTCCACCATCGACAGACCGCGCTCGACCTCGCCACCGAAGTCGGCGTGGCCCGGGGTGTCGATGATGTTGATGGTGATGACGTCGCCGCCATCCTTGGGGTGGTACTTCACGGCCGTGTTCTTGGCCAGGATCGTGATGCCCTTCTCACGCTCCAGGTCGTTCGAGTCCATCATGCGGTCGTCGAGCGACTCGGCGGCGTGCGCCGCGAAGGCACCGGCCTGCTTCAGCATGGCGTCGACGAGGGTCGTCTTGCCGTGGTCGACATGGGCGACGATGGCGACGTTGCGGATGTCGTGACGCGTTGCGATCACAGCCATGGTGCGGCGTACTCCCGGGGTGTTGAGAAGGCCCTCTGCGTACGTCCGTGTGACGCGGGCCTGCCGGGCTTGACACGCCACGGCCTCACCCCATGTTACGTGTCGTTTGTAACCGGGGCTCGCTGGGCCGCCGAAAAGGCCGATCCCACCGCCTTACCCCCTGGTCGGACTCGCCGACACCTTCGCCCCCTTCTTCAGGAATCCCATGTCCTGGTACACCGGCGTGCGGAACCCGAAGGCCCCCACGTTCACCAGCCCCTTCCGGGCGCCCACGAGCTGCGGCCGCTGGTACAGCGGCAGTGACCCCGCCGACGCCCAGATCCGGGAGTCCGCCTTGCGGAGCAGACCGTCCGCCTCGTCCTCGTCCAGCGTCCCGAGCGCCTGGTCGAAGAGCTGGTCCACCTGGTCGGTGCCCACTCTCGTGTAGTTCTGCTCGACGTTCAGCGACCCGTCGGCCGCCACCACGGGCTTGGCGTAGATCGGCCGCGCGTCCGTCGCCGGGTACGGGGACGCCGGCCACGAGTACAGCGCGAGGTCGTACTGCCCGGCCGCGATGTGGTCCTTGAAGTAGCTGTCGTCGGGGACCTTCTTGATCTCGGTGAGGATGCCCACCTTGTCCAGCATCTTCGAGATCTGGTCGGCGACCGTCTGGAGCGTCTGCGAACCCGGCCCGGAGGGCAGCACGAACCGCAGCGAGAGCGCCTGCCCGTCCTTGGCCAGCGGCCCGGCCGGCGCCCCGGCCCCCCTGGGCGCGGCGGTACCCTTCGGCGCGTACGCCCCCGGCGCCCCGTGCGCGTGGTCCTTCTGGTGGTCGCGGGTGGCCTTGCCGTCGGGTCCCTTGTCGTCCTCCCCGACGATGTACTGCCCGTCCCGCCCGCCGTCGGACTTCTCCTCCTTGTCGCCGTCGCCCTTCTCGCCGTTGTCGCCCTGGTCCGTCTTGTCGCCCTTCTGGCCCTCCGCGCCGGCCACCTTGCCCGCCGCCTTGATCGGTCCCCCGGCCACCCAGCCCGCGTCGGCGAGCAGCGCCTGCGCCTCGTGGGTGTCGAGGCCGCCGAGCGCCCCGCTGCTGTCGGTGTAGACGGCCTGCCCGGAGAGGCCGAGGTGGCTGCCGACCGGCACCGCGGGCAGCCCCAGCGGGGCGAGGACCAGCTTGGCGAGGGCCGTGCGGTCGAGCGCGCGGGCGACGGCCCGCCGGACCCGCTCGTCGGCGAGGGGGCCCTCGGAGCCGTTGAGGGCGAGCTGGGTGTAGGCGGGCTCCAGCGACTTGCGGACGTCGAAGGCCCGCAGTTCCTGCTGCTGCTCCAGCCACTTCGCGATGCTCTTGCGGAGCTTCTTCGGCCCCTTCGGCAGCTTCTCCTCGTCCATGCCGAGGGCGAGCGCCCAGGAGCGCAGCTTCTTGGCGGAGGTCTTGCCCGCGCCCTGCAACGGCGTTCCGGTGCCCTTGTCGCGCCCGGCGACGATGATCCGCTCGGCCTCGGAGGCGTCGATGTCCGCGACGTCGACCGTGCCGGCGGCGAGCGCCGAGGCCCGCTTGTCGCGGGGGACGGCGTGCAGGTCGATCTCGTCGAGCTTGGCCGGGCGGCCCCACCAGCGCGGGCTGCGGGTGAGGACCACGTCCTTCTTGGCGGGGTCGACCTTGTCGACCTTGAAGGGTCCGGCCGTGACGGACAGCTTGCGGCGGGCGCCGTCGTTGAAGGTGTCCGGGGTGCCCATGACGTCCTTCGGGTACAGCGGCGAGAACAGCGACCGCCAGTCGGCGTACGGCCGGTCGAAGGTGACCCGGACCTCCAGGTCGTTGGCGCCGCGCTCGATCTGGGCGATGCGGTCGTACCCGGCGTTGCGTGCGGTCCAGTAGGCGGAGTCCTTGCCGGACAGGGCGCGCCACTGGGCGGCGAAGTCGGCGGCGCCGATCTCCCGGCCGTCGCTCCAGACGGCCTGCTGGTTGAGTTTGTAGAGGACGACCTGGCGCGGCTCGGTCTCGATGACCTTCGCGGACTCCAGGTAGTCGGGGTTGCGGACGGGCTTGCCGGTGGCGTCGACGGTGAACATCGACGGCAGGACGGCCTGGGCGACCCGGGTGGTGCCGGCGTCGGCGTCGGCCTGGAAGGTGTTGAGGGTCTCCGGTACGGCGTCCACGGCCATCTTGAGCGTGCCGCCCTCGGCGACCGCGTCCCGGGCGACCGCCGCGATGTCCGGTCCGGCGAGCGGCTTGCTGCCCTCGTCGTCGGAGCCGCAGCCGGCGAGGAGGGGGGCGGCCAGGGCGCCGGCTGCGAGGAAGGCGAGGCTCCGCCGGTAGCGCCGGGAGGGGCCGTCGTTCGACTGCCGCTCCGTGCTGGCTGGTCGCGCAGTTCCCCGCGCCCCTTCGGGGCGCTGGCCCACGCCGACGCCGTGGTGAGACATCTCTGCTACCTCCGTGTGGCCCGGTACCACGGGTGGGGTCTGTTCACATTTGGGGGTATTTTGGAGTTGATCACATGTACGTCAGTTGTACGGACCCCACTGAAATGGACGGGGTCCACCGGCCGGGGACGACACGGCGGCGGGGACGGTCAAAGCCCACCCGTGCGGCGCAACGCCCCGGCGCACACAGAGCGCGTGCGGGCGTGCGACGGAGGCCTGCAATCCGCCAATCGCTGCACATGGCTTCACATCGGCAGGTGTGACGCGCAACACTCGCAGGCGCATGAACGTCGCCGCCTTGGACCACCGAGTCCGTGGAAGTGAGGTCACGTCATGTCCGTGCACGACGACCTGACGTCAGTCCAGCGTTGCCTAGAGGACCTGACCCGGTCCGTCGGCCGCCTGGAGCAGCAGCTCGGGAGCGGCGGGCTGGAGATGCGCCGCGTCCGCGCCGACGCCGATCACCTGCGCGAGAGCGTGGCCCTGCTGCGGGAGGCCGCCCGCGCCGCCGCCCCCGGCAAGCGCCCCGAGCTCGTCACCATCTCCGACGACCCGTACGACATCAACCTGTGGACGGACACGGACGACGAGGGTCTCGGCGCCCGCGACCGGCGCGCACCGTAGGAGCGCCGCCCGCAGCCCCCCACTCCCGAACCGACCGGAGTCATCCATTGGCCACTGGTACGGAACCACATCCGAACAGCGGCGGCGTACGCACCCGGACGCGCGCCGCGATCTCCGCCCCGCACCTGCGGACCGACCGCTGGTGGCTGGCGCCCGCCGTCACCGCGGCCGGTCTGTTCGCGTTCGTCGTCTACTCGACCTGGCGCGCGTTCGCGAACGCCCACTACTACGCGGCGCCGTACGTCTCGCCGTTCTACTCGCCGTGTCTGGCGGAGAACTGCAAGAGCATGCCGGCCGGGCCGAACGCCGACCTCTTCGGCAGCTGGTGGGCGATCTCACCGGCGATCATCATCCTGATCTTCCCGCTGGGCTTCCGGCTGACCTGCTACTACTACCGCAAGGCCTACTACCGCAGCTTCTGGGCGTCCCCGCCGGCCTGCGCGGTGGCCGAGCCGCACGCGAAGTACACCGGTGAGACCCGCTTCCCGCTGATCCTGCAGAACGTCCACCGGTACTTCTTCTACGCCGCCCTGCTGGTCGCCTGCGTGCTGACCTACGACACGGTGCTGTCCTTCCGCGACCCGCACGAGCGCTGGGGCCACATGGGTCTGGGCACCCTGGTCTTCCTGGTCAACATCACGCTGATCTGGCTGTACACGCTGTCCTGCCACTCCTGCCGGCACATCGTCGGCGGCAAGCTCAAGCACTTCTCCAAGCACCCCGTGCGCTACCGGGCATGGCAGTTCGTGGGCCGGCTCAACGCCCGGCACATGCTGCTCGCCTGGGCGTCGTTGGTGAGCGTGGCGCTCGCCGACTTCTACGTCTACCTGCTCGCGTCCGGTGTCTTCGACGATCCGCGATTCTTCTAGGGACTGGGGCTTGTGATGGCGGCGGTGGAGCGGCAGCAGTGGGACGTGGTGGTCGTCGGCGCCGGCGGCGCGGGCCTGCGCGCCGCGATCGAGGCGCGCGAGCGGGGCGCCCGTACGGCGGTGATCTGCAAGTCGCTGTTCGGCAAGGCGCACACGGTGATGGCCGAGGGCGGCATCGCCGCGGCCATGGCCAACGTCAACGAGCACGACAACTGGCAGGTCCACTTCCGCGACACCATGCGCGGCGGCAAGTTCCTCAACCAGTGGCGGATGGCCGAACTGCACGCCAAGGAGGCCCCGGACCGGGTCTGGGAGCTGGAGACCTGGGGCGCCCTGTTCGACCGCACGAAGGACGGGAAGATCTCCCAGCGCAACTTCGGCGGCCACGAGTACCCGCGCCTCGCCCACGTCGGCGACCGCACGGGACTCGAACTGATCCGGACCCTCCAGCAGAAGATCGTCTCGCTCCAGCAGGAGGACAAGAGGGAGACCGGCGACTACGAGTCCCGGCTGAAGGTGTTCCAGGAGTGCACGGTCACCCGGATCCTCAAGGACGGCAGCCGGGTGTCGGGGGTCTTCGCGTACGAGCGCGAGACCGGCCGTTTCTTCGTCCTCGAAGCGCCCGCCGTGGTGATCGCGACCGGGGGCATCGGCAAGTCCTTCAAGGTGACGTCGAACTCGTGGGAGTACACCGGCGACGGGCACGCGCTCGCCCTGCTGGCCGGGGCGCCGCTGCTGAACATGGAGTTCGTGCAGTTCCACCCGACGGGCATGGTCTGGCCGCCGTCGGTGAAGGGGATCCTGGTCACCGAGTCGGTGCGCGGTGACGGCGGGGTGCTCAGGAACTCCGAGGGCAAGCGGTTCATGTTCGACTACGTCCCGGACGTCTTCAAGGAGAAGTACGCCGAGTCCGAGGAGGAGGGCGACCGCTGGTACGAGGACCCCGACAACAACCGGCGTCCTCCGGAACTGCTCCCCCGCGACGAGGTGGCCCGGGCCATCAACTCCGAGGTGAAGGCGGGCCGGGGCTCCCCGCACGGCGGGGTCTTCCTGGACGTGTCGACGCGCATGCCGGCCGAGGTGATCCGGCGCCGGCTGCCGTCCATGTACCACCAGTTCAAGGAGCTGGCGGACGTGGACATCACCGCGGAGGCCATGGAGGTCGGGCCGACCTGCCACTACGTGATGGGCGGGGTCGCGGTGGACTCCGACACCGCCGCCGCGCGCGGGGTACCGGGGCTGTTCGCGGCCGGTGAGGTGGCCGGCGGGATGCACGGCTCCAACCGGCTCGGTGGCAACTCGCTGTCCGACCTGCTGGTGTTCGGCCGCCGGGCGGGCTGGCACGCGGCCGACTACGCGGCGGACCTCGGCACCCGGCCGGTGGTGGACGAAGAGCAGGTCGACAGCGCGGCCGCGGAGGCGCTGCGCCCGTTCTCCGCGGAGAGCGAGGAACCCGGCGCGGGCCCGCCGGAGAACCCGTACACCCTCCACCAGGAACTCCAGCAGGCCATGAACGACCTGGTCGGCATCATCCGCCGGGAGGGCGAGATGGAACAGGCCCTGGAGCGGCTCGCCGCGCTGCGGGTCCGGGCCCGCCGGGCCGGGGTGGAGGGCCACCGCCAGTTCAACCCGGGCTGGCACCTCGCCCTGGACCTCAGGAACATGCTGCTGGTCAGCGAGTGCGTGGCGCGGGCGGCGCTGGAGCGCACCGAGTCCCGCGGCGGCCACACCCGCGAGGACCACCCGACCATGGACCGCAGGTGGCGCCCCGTGAACCTGCTGTGCCGGCTGACCGATCCGACGGGCGAGCCGGCGGCCACCGATCCGGTGCGCGGCCAGATCGCCCTCACCCGTGAGAGCACCGACCCCGTCCGTCCCGACCTGCTGGCCCTCTTCGAGAAGGAGGAGCTGGTCAAGTACCTCGCCGAAGAGGAGCTGTACGAATGAGCGGCTACACGGCCCACTTCAGAGTGTGGCGGGGTGACGTCGAGGGCGGCGGCCTGACGGACTTCGAGGTCGACGTGAACGAGGGCGAGGTGGTCCTCGACATCATCCACCGCCTGCAGGCCACCCAGGCGCCCGACCTGGCCGTCCGCTGGAACTGCAAGGCGGGCAAGTGCGGTTCCTGCTCGGCGGAGATCAACGGGCGGCCGCGGCTGATGTGCATGACCCGGATGTCCGTCTTCACGCAGGACGAGACCATCACGGTCACCCCGCTGCGCGCCTTCCCGGTGATCCGGGACCTGGTGACGGACGTCGGCTTCAACTACCAGAAGGCCAGGGAGGTCCCGGCGTTCGTACCGCCCGCCGGGGTCGGGCCCGGCGAGTACCGGATGTTCCAGGAGGACGTGGACCGGTCGCAGGAGTTCCGCAAGTGCATCGAGTGCTTCCTGTGCCAGGACACCTGCCACGTGGTGCGCGACCACGAGGAGAACAAGACGGCGTTCGCGGGCCCGCGCTTCCTGATGCGGGTGGCCGAACTGGACATGCACCCCCTCGACGCGGCCGACGCGTCCGGCCTGGACCGCAAGCGCACGGCCCAGGACGAACACGGCCTCGGCTACTGCAACATCACCAAGTGCTGCACGGAGGTGTGCCCCGAGGGCATCCACATCACCGACAACGCGCTGATCCCCCTGAAGGAGCGGGCCGTGGACCGCAAGTACGACCCGCTGGTGTGGCTCGGCTCGAAGATCAGAAGGCGCCCGGCAGGAGGCTGAGGGCCTGCCCCAGGTTGGACTCGGCGATCGCCCGCATCTGTTCGCGCTCCGGGAAGTCGCCGTCGAGCAGCCTGAGCGGTCCGGCGACGAGGTTGAGGTGCATCGCCAGCCGGTACAGCCGCAGCCGGTCCTCGTCGAGTTCGGCGGTGCGCAGCACGTCGTAGGCCGGGCCGAAGCGGAGTTGCAGGAAGACGTGCTCCCACTCGGCGTCGAAGTACATCAGGCCTTCGATGTCGATGAGCGCGGGATCGCCCTCCTCGGTCACCAGGACGTGGTCCGGGCCGAGTTCGCCGTGCACGAGGGAGGCGTGGTCGCGGGGCTCGACCGCGTCGTAGAGCTCGCGGATCCGCTCGGTCAGCGCCCGGCGGGCCGCGCGCACCCGGGGATCGCGCTCGGCCAGCTCGGCGACGTCGTGCACCGCCCGGTCGGCGACGACCTGCTCGCAGGAGTCGCCGAGCGGCTTGCCGCCCTCCTCCACGAGGGCGGCCTTGCCGTATCCGGCGGCGGTGCACTCGCGGAGCACGCCGAGCGTCCCGGCGAGCCGGGCGAGCGGCACCCGGGCCGCGCCCGGGTCGCTGCGCAGCAGCACCTCCAGGTTGCCGCCGCGGACGTCCTCGACGACCGCCGCGTACGACGGCAGGTACTCGGCGTCCTCGTCGGCGAAGAGCAGGCGCGGGGTGCGCACGCCGAGTTCGGTCAGCCGGTCGTGGGCCGACAGGAAGAGGCCGAGTCCCGAGGCGTGCGCGAAGGGGTCGCGGATGTCGGCGTCGGCGGGGCCCCAGTAGTCCTCCTCCGGGGACCAGACGTAGGCGATCGCGGAGCGGCCGTTGTCGAGGGCGAGCCGGTAGACACCTTTCTTGGATCCGCCGCGCAGCCGGGTGACGGCGGCGGGAACCTTGCCGAGGGCCTGGCGGGCGAGCGGTGCGAGGTCGTCACGGGTGAGGTGGGCACGAGCGGTTGTCATGGCGTACGAACCCAGTCCTTCCGATAGGAGGTCCAGTCATCCTCGGTGGCGGCGAAGTCGACGTAGAGGGCGACGCCGAAGTTAGCGCGATCCGCGTCCGCGCGTGACAGTCCCAGCCGAACACCGCGCACGGCCGCCGGTACGGTCTCGGCGTGCGCCCAGTGGCCGAAACGGTTCTCCCGGTAGCAGGGCAACCCCATCAGAAGATCGGTGCCGGCCGGCGTGACCTCGATCGCGAGGCTGGTCTGCTGGGCGACATAGCCTCCGTACAGGCTCTCCAGCGGCTGCATGGTGTCGTACGACATCACGGCGATCTGGTCGACCCGGCGGGCGACCTGACCGAAATATTCCTGTGACCACCATTTCGGATGGCCGGTGAGAGTACCCCAGAAGGAGTGAAAGGCCGGGAGCGGATCGATCTGGTGTGCGGCGACGGACAGCAGCGGGGTCACGGGGCGCAGGGCGTCGAGCAGGGCGAGGTAGTTCCGGTCACCCGACCGCAGGGGTTCCAGGTCGAAGTGGACCCCGTCGAACCCGGCGGCGACGATCCCCCGGGCGGAGGCGACGACGGCGGCCCGCGTCTCCTTCTTCTCCAGGTGCATGGCGTACGGCTGCTCCGGCGCGAGCTCGTCCCCGAGCCAGGCCTGCACCCGTACGCCGGGCAGTTTTCGATGCACGGCCGTTATCAGCCAACGGGCCTCGGGGTAGGCCGATGTGGGCAGCGTGCCGTTGTGTTCCAGTGGTCCGGCATGGACGTAGAGGTCGCGGATGCCGGTGCCGGCGAGCCGGGCGGCGAGGGCGGTGACGTCGGCGTCGTCCTTGCGCCCGTCGACCCAGGCGTGTCCGAGCCAGAGGGCGTCCCTGTCCCGGGTGCGGGTGCCCGGCTTCGGGTCGCCGGTGTAGTTGACACGGAGGGCGGTCTCGGCGATGAGGAGGGGGACGAGCAGCACCAGCACGACGACGAGCCCGGCCCGCCGGGCCCGGCGACCCCAGGGGGCCCTCCCGGACCCGCCGCCCCCGCCCGCCGTACCGCCCGGCAGCGGGGCCGACGCCGACTGCGCGGCCGGTGCCGACTCCGGAACCGAGGCCGACTCCGGAACCGAGGCCGACTCCGGAACCGAGGCCGACTCCGGAACCGAGGCCGACTCCGGGACCGAGGCCGACTCCGGAACCGATGCCGACTTCGGCTGCGGCTCTGACCTCGGCTCCTTCTCCGCGTGGTGTGCCATCTTCCGTCCCCCTCGTCTCGCCCTCCCCCGTGCGTCCCCGTCCCGGTCGCGGAGGCGACCGGCTGCCCATACCCTCCGAAAGGTGACGTCCTTGATCCGGGGTCGGCCGAGGCATGCCACCGGGCACATAGGTGTGCGGGTGGGGCACGCGGTGCTGGGCGGGATGGCCGGGGCGGTCTGGCTGGTGTTGCCGGTGATGACGAACGTGGCTCAGGACCCGGTTCCAGCAGCCGGCGGGAGGGTCGCCGCGGCATCGGCGGACGCGGACGGGGCGTCAGGCACCGACTACGTACTCCCGCTGGTCGCCGTGGCGGCGGCCGGCGCACTGGGCGGCTACGGCTACGTACGGCGGGTGCGGCGGGCCCGCTCGCGCACCACCCCGGGGATCGTCTCCCCCCTCCCGCCGGCACCGTCGCCCGTCGACCTCGAACGGCAGGCCCGCGCCTCCCTCGTCCTCGCCGACGACTGCGTCCGCACCAGCGGGGAGGCCCTCGGCCAGGTCGACGCGGACGAGGCCGTCGTACGGGCCCTGCGCTCCGCCCGGACCGAGCTGTCGGCCGCGTTCGCGATATGGCAGCGGTACGAGGAGGGGGTGCCGCGGGACGCCGGCGGCCGGCGCCAGGCGCTGGTGGGGGTGATCGGGCGGTGTGCGGAGGCCGGACGCCAGCTGGACGCCCAGGCGGCCCGGTTCGACGCCGCGTGGGACCGGGGGGACGCGCTGGCGGCCGCCGAGGGGCGGTTCCGGGAGCTGGCCGCGCGGACGGGCGGCGTGCAGAGGGCGCTGGCGGAGGCGGGTGAGCGGTACGGGGCGACCGCCGTCGACCCGGTCCTCGGGTATGTCGAACAGGCCAAGGACCGGCTGGTGTTCGCGACCGGGCGGCTCAACCAGGCGCGTCAGGACGCTGATTCCGGCGACGGCGACGGGTACCGGCGCGGGTTGCGTGCGGCCGAGGGTGCGGTGGCACAGGCGGGCGTGCTGCTGGGCGCGGTGACCCGGCTGGTGGCGGAGCTGCGCGCGGCGGCGGAGCTGCTGCCGGCCGCCCTGACGGGCGGGGAGGCGGAGCTGGCGGGGTTGCGGGGGACCGCCCTGCCGGCCCGGCTGGCCCATGCCGACGTGGTGCTGGCCGCCGTGCGGGCGGAGCTGACCGCGGGGCCGTACGACCCGCTGGACGCCCTGCGCCGGGTGGTGCGGGCGCTGGAGGGGACGGGGGGCGGGCGGGCCGGGGTGATCGCGGCGGGGGCGGAGCTGGTGGCGCGCAGTGCGCTGGGGGTGGCGGACGACTTCGTCGGGGTGCACCGGGGGGCGGTGGGGGTGCGGGCGCGGGCGCTGCTGGCGGAGGCGGGGTCGGCGGCGCCCGCGGACGCGGACCGGCTGGCACGGCGGGCGCTGGAGGCGGCCGGGCGGGACGTACGGGCGCACGGGAACCCGTTCGCCGGGCGGGGCGCGCACGAGAGCGGGCTGGCGGGGGTGGTGCTCGGGGGTGTGCTGCTGGGCGAGGAGGACGACGGGGGGCCGGTGGTGGCGTTCGGGGGGCCGGACACTCGGGGGCGGTGGGGGTAGCGCGGGAGGGGGTGGGACGGGTGCGTGGTCGGGCGGGTGCGGGTGGGTCGTGGTTGCTCGCGCAGTTCCCCGCGCCCCTAAAAGGGGCGCACCGCATGAGATCGGTAGAGCACAAGTGTGTAATCCAGTAACAAAGCGACTGATCTAGTTT
>NZ_JBEYJU010000158.1:0-12298 GCF_040703965.1 Streptomyces sp. NPDC006655
AGGGGCGCTGGGGGTACCCCCGGCCGGAGGCTGGGGGAGGAACTGCGCGACCAGCCCCCACCGGGCCGCACCCGGCGTCACTCGGAGACGCCCCCCAGCGCCTCCCCCGTCGGCCCGCTCGCCCCCGTCGGCTCCACCACCGCCCCCTCCCAGGACAGCGCCTTCCAGCCGTCCGTCGGGGAGCCCTCCAGGATCACCACGCCGGTGTTGTCCAGGGGGCGGGACGCCGCGTAGGGGACGTCGACGTTGGCCGCGCGGGCCGCCGTCCACATCCGGATCGCGGCGCCGTGGCTGATCATCGCGACCGTGCCGGCCCCGCTTGCGGCGGCCTCCGCCACCACCGCGTCGTAGCGGCCCAGCGCCTCGGTGCCGGTCTCGCCGCCCGGCATGCGCAGCCCCGTGTCGCCGGCCGCCCACGCGAAGACGGTCCGCATGTACTCCTCGCCGGCCGCGGAGTGGCCGGGCAGCATCTCCAGGTCGCCGGCGGAGACCTCCCGGATGCCGTCGCGGACGATCGGTTCGAGGCCCAGGGCGGCGGCCAGCGGTGCGGCGGTGAGCCGGGTGCGGGTCAGGGTGGAGACGTAGAGCGCCTCGATGTCCTCGTCGGCGAGGGCCGCGGGCAGCGCCGCCGCCTGCCGCTCGCCGAGGGGGGTGAGACCGGGCCCCGGGACGGCGGTGTCGAGCAGGTAGGCGACGTTGGCCGGGGTCTGCCCGTGGCGTATGAGGAGCAGGCGCATCCAGGGGTTTCCTCTCAGTTCTCACTCGACCGCACCCCGTAGGGGCAGGAAACAGCCACTTCAGGGTATCCGGACCGGCATGAGCCCAGATGTCGACCTGACCCTCCTGAAGCCCGGCCGGAACGCCCTGCGCGACCGGCTGCTCCGCCTCGACTCCCGGCTGTTCGAGGTGGCCGCCGAGCGGAACTGGCCGTTCGCCGAGCCGGTGCTCCCCCGGCTGAGCCGCAGCGCGAACCACGGGGTGCTGTGGTTCGCGACGGCCGCCGCGGTGGCCGCGTCCCGCACCCCCCGGGCGCGCCGGGCCGCCGCCCGTGGTCTGGCCTCGCTGGCCCTGGCCTCCCTCACCATCAACACCCTCGGCAAGCGCTCGGTACGCCGCCCGCGGCCGCTCCTCGACCCGGTCCCGCTGGCCCGGCAGCTGAAGCGGCAGCCGATCACCACCTCGTTCCCGTCCGGGCATGCCGCGTCGGCGGCGGCCTTCGCGACCGGTGTCGCCCTGGAGTCCCCGGGATGGGGCGCGGTGGTGGCGCCGGTGGCGTTCTCCGTGGCCATGTCGCGGGTGTACACGGGCGTGCACTTCCCGAGCGACGTGCTGGCGGGCGCGGCGCTCGGCGCGGGTGCCGCGTTCGCCGTACGTGCCCTGGTGCCGACCCGGGCGCAGACCGGCCCGCCGGCCCGGCCGCGCGCGAAGGCCCCGGCGCTGCCCGACGGGGAGGGGCTCGTGGTGGTCGCCAACCGCGCCTCGGGCAGTGCCGACCGGGTGCGGGCGCTGCACGACGAGCTGCCCGGTGCGGAGCTGGTGGAGTGCGAGCCCGACGAGGTGAAGGCCGAGTTGGAGAAGGCTGCGCTGCGGGCCCAGGCGCTCGGGGTGTGCGGGGGCGACGGCACGGTGAACGCGGCCGCCGCCACCGCCCTGCGCCACGGGCTGCCGCTCGCGGTACTGCCCGGCGGCACCCTCAACCACTTCGCCTACGACCTGAGCGTGGAGGACGGCCGGGGCCTCGCCCGGGCGGTGCGCGAGGGCGCGGCGGTCCGGGTGGACGTCGGCCGCTTCCGCTCCGGCGACCGGCAGGGCATCTTCCTGAACACGCTGAGCCTGGGAATCTATCCGGAGCTGGTCCGGGAGCGGGAGCGGTGGGCGGGCCGGATCGGCAGCTGGCCCGCCGAGGTGCTGGCCGCGGTGCGCGTGCTGCGCACGGACCGGCATCCGCTGAAGGTCGAACTGCGCGGTGAGACGCACCCGTTGTGGTTGCTGTTCGTGGGCAACTGCCACTACCGCCGGATGGGCCTGGCGCCGGGCCGCCGTACCGACCTGGCGGACGGGCAGCTAGACGTACGGGTGGTGCACGGTGGCCGGCATCCCGCGCTGCGGCTGCTGTCCGCCGCGCTCGCGGGCCCGCTCACCCGCTCCCCCGCGCACGCGGAGGCCCGGGTGAGCCGGCTCAGCCTGACGGGCATCGCGGCCGGCACCCCGCTCGCCTACGACGGCGAGGTCGTCGACGTGACCGGCGGGATGACCGTCGAGAAGCTGCCGGAGGCGCTGACGGTGTACCGGCCGCTGCCCTGACCCCCATCACACCTGACACCTCATCAGTCCACATGACAAAACGCAGGTCTCATTATTCGGCATGCGGGCGTAGCGTTGCGGTCACCGCGGGACGGGGTCGTCCGGCCCCGTCCGCCGGTGCGACGCGAAGGGGTTGGGCCATGTCGAAGCCACAGGAGACCGCCGTCTACACGCACGGGCACCACGAGTCGGTGCTGCGTTCCCACACCTGGCGCACCGCCGCCAACTCGGCCGCCTACCTGCTCGGCGCGCTGAAGCCGCACATGCGGATCCTGGACATCGGCTGCGGCCCGGGGACCATCACCGCGGACCTGGCGGCCCTGGTACCCGAGGGCCGGGTCACCGGCGTCGACCGGGCACCGGAGGTCCTGGAGCAGGCCCGGGCGACCGCCGCCGGGCGGGGGCTGACGAACGTGGACTTCGCGGTCGCCGACGTGCACGCGCTGAACTACCCGGACGACACGTTCTGCGTGGTCCACGCCCACCAGGTACTCCAGCACGTGGGTGACCCGGTACAGGCGCTGCGCGAGATGCGCCGGGTCACGAAACCGGGCGGCTTCATCGCCGTACGCGACTCGGACTACGCGGCGATGACCTGGTACCCGGCGGTGCCCGGGCTGGCGGACTGGCTGGCGCTGTACCGGCGGGTGGCGCGGGCCAACGGAGGCGAGCCGGACGCCGGGCGGCGGCTGAAGTCCTGGGCCCTGGCGGCGGGGCTCACCGACATCACGGCCACCTCGGGCACCTGGACGTACAGCACCGCCGAGGAACGGCGGTGGTGGGGCGGACTGTGGGCGGACCGCACCGTCGCCTCGTCCTACGCCGAGCGGGCCACCGAGGGCGGGCACGCGAGCACGGCGGAGCTGCGGGCGATCTCGGCGGCCTGGCGCCGGTGGGCGGAGCAGGAGGACGGCTGGTTCGCCGTCCTGCACGGAGAGATCCTCTGCCGCAAGTGAGCCGGACCCCGTCGGCCGTGCCCGTGCCGTGGCGGCCGGGTCACTGGCGCGGCAGCAGCGGTCCCAGCGGCCCGAGGTCCAGGTTGAGGTCCTCGGGCCGCAGTCCG
Source organism: Streptomyces sp. NPDC006655 (assembly GCF_040703965.1). Classification (NCBI taxonomy): domain Bacteria; kingdom Bacillati; phylum Actinomycetota; class Actinomycetes; order Kitasatosporales; family Streptomycetaceae; genus Streptomyces; species Streptomyces sp. NPDC006655. Next base: position 3,368 of record NZ_JBEYJU010000158.1, read on the forward strand.
TAGCGGTCCCGCAGCTCGGCCATGCGGTCCTCCAGCAGCATCAGGGTGAGCCCGATCCGTTCCTCCTGCTGCTCGGTGAGGTCGCCCGTGTCGAAGCGGCGCAGCGCCTGCCGTTCCATCAGCTGGCGCAGCAACTCCACGACGGTCAGGACGAGCTTCACCAGGTCGCGCTCCACCGTGTCCGGGTCGAGGTCCATCCGGTTGCGGTGCTCGCTCACGTCGGCTCCCCCCAGGGTGCGGGCACTTGGGCGTTGACCGAGCTGATCAGCGCGTTGAGGTCGATGCGGACGAGGTCGACGTCCGCGATGCGCAGGGTGATGTCGCCGGTGATGACGACCCCGCCGGCCAGCAGCCGGTCCAGCAGGTCCACCAGGGCGACCTCACGGCGTTCCACGACGGTCACCGCGCCTCCCCCTGCTCCTGCTCCTGCTCCTGCTCCTGGGGGCGGCCCACGGGCTCGGTGAAGGAGTAGGCCGCCCAGGGGCCGGTGAGTTCCACCCGCATGCCCGGCGCCTCGTCCTTCGTACGGTCGACCAGTTCCACGAACTCCTCGGAATCCGCGCGCCGCACCAGATAGGCCGCGTTGAGCAGGTTCTGCCCGGGGACCCCGGACAGCGAGGCGTTCTGCGGGGGGTGCAGCCGGGAATCCTCGGCCGCGCTCGCAAGCAGCTCGTGCAGCCGGTGCGCGAATTCCTCGGCGGCCCGCCACTTCTCCTCGTGTTCGCGGGTGCGCGAGCGCCGCTGCCGCAGGTAGTCACGTCCGCTGGCGGGCCGTCCGGCGGGCTCGGGCGCCCGCTCCGGCTCGGTGGGCTCGGCGTACAGCTTCACCCCCCACTCCACCCGGCCTTCGAGCCGGTCGAGGGTGTCCAGGAAGTCGGCCTCGCGGGCCTCCATCATGGTCCGTACACCGCTGTCGTCGCGGAACACCGTGGCGAGCCGGAGCGGCAGCGGGGTGGTGACCGTGGTGAGCGCGTCGATCACGCCCTGGTGGGCGCGGGCGGTCGCGGCCAGCCAGTCCAGGTCCTCCAGATGCCCGCGCAGCGGCTCCTCGGCGAAGTCCTGCTCCGGGACCGTACTGACGACGGCCACCAGGTCGCGGTGCCTGAGCAGCCCCGGCGGGGTCCCGCCCACGCCGGTCAGCTGGGCCTGAAGGGCCGCCTCGAAGGGGCGGCAGACGGCGTAGACATAGCGGAGTCCGCCCTGTGCGGTCATCCGTCCTCCCTCTGGCGCTGCCCACGTCCGGCCTCCAGCGCCTCCAGGGCCGCGAGCCGCTCCCGCAGCTCGAGGTTCTCCCGGGTGAGCTGGTCGCTCCGGGCGCGCGTCGACAGCTCCGGGTCGCGCTCCCACCAGTCGATCCCCATCTCCTTCGCCCGGTCCACGGAGGCGACGACCAGGCGGAGTTTGATGGTGAGCAGTTCGATGTCGAGCAGGTTGATCCTGATGTCGCCGGCGATGACGATGCCCTTGTCCAGGACGCGCTCCAGGATGTCGGCGAGGTTCGCGCCCCCGCCGCCGTCCCGGCCGTAGGACTCGGGCAGCCGGCCCGCCATCGTCATCGACGGCTCCCGGACTCGGCGTACTCGTCCTCGTCCTCAGGCTCCTCCTCGGGTTCCTCCTCCTCGTCCTCCTCGTAGTCCTCGTCCTCGGCCTCGTACTCCTCGGGTCCCTCGGACCCGTCGGCCTCGTACTCCTCGGGCTCGTCGGGCTCCTCGGACCCCTCGGCCTCCTCCTCATCGTCCTCCTCGGAGCCCTCGTCCGCCTCGTCGTACGGCTCCTCACCCTCGTAGGGCTCCTCGTCCTGCCCCTCTTCCCGCCCCTCGTCCTGGTCCTCGGCGTTCTCCTCCTCGGCCAGGGCGTCCTCGTGGCTGACGACCACCTCGCCGTCGCGGATCTCGCCGCGCCAGCCGTCGTCGACCTCGCCCTTCATGGAGATGTGGCGGGCGTAGTGCTTCAGGTCGAGCCGGGTGCGGCGGCCGGAGGCGCGCCAGATGTTGGCGGTCTTCTCGAAGAAGCCGCTGGGGTAGTACTCGATCACCAGCAGCACGCGGGTGAGGTTGTCGTCGAGACGGTGGAAGGTCACGACCCCCTTGTGGGTGCCCTTGGCGCCCTCCGACGACCACTGGATGCGGTAGTCGGGCACCTGCTCCAGCGTCTTTCCCTTCCAGCTGCGGCTGGACCACCAGATCTTGCCCTGCCAGTCCGACGTGGTGTCGTCGGCCCGGCCGGCGCTCTTGACGCCCTTGGCGAAGGTGCTGAAGTCCTGGTAGCGGGTCCACTGGTCGTAGGCCGTGCGCACCGGGACGCCGACGTCGACGGACTCGATGATGACCGTCGGCTTCTGCCCCGAGCCCTTGCCCTTCCCCTTGCCCTTGCCGCCCCCCAGGTTCTTCACCTTGTCCATGACGGTGTCCTTGGCGTGGGAGAGGCCCAGCTCCACCGCGGAGCGCACCGGGCCCTTGCCCTCGGCGACCTTGCGGCCGGCGTCGAGGGCGAGCTTGCCGAAGCCGGGGCTGTTGCCCTCGGCGATGTCGTTGAGCTTGCCCGTCGCCTCGCCGAGCTTGGTCCCCGCGCCCACCAGCAGGCGCTGGGCCTGAGCCGCGAGGTACTCCTGGACTTCCGCCTTCAGGCGGTCGGCGGCCTCGGAGCGGGCCACGTTGCCGATCGGTCCGGTGTTCACTGGTCACCGCCTCCCTTCGGCCGGGCCCGGCCGGCCGTCTTCTTGGCGGCGGCCCGGCCCTGTGCGGCCTTCTTGGCCGGCGCCTTCTTCGCGGCGGCCTTCTTCGCCGGGGCCTTCTTGGCGGGCGCCTTCTTGGCCGGGGCCTTCTTGGCGGGCGCCTTCTTCGCCGACCGCTCGGCCTCCGGCCCGTCCGGTTCGTCCTCGGCCGGACCGTCCTCGTCCCGTTCCTCGTCCTCGTCGTCCCGCGCCTCGGCCTCCTCCGCCTCGTTGTCGGCGTTCTCCGCGTCCTCGTCGTCCCGGCCGCCACCGAGACCGAGGTCACCGGAGTCCGGCACGACGCCGGCCAGCTGGTCGCGCACCTCGGCGGTGCGGCCGTGCAGCCGGTCGGCGAGGGCGCCCAGCTGGCGTTCGACCATGGCGCCGGAGGCGGCCTTGCCGACCCCGCGCAGGTCCTGGCGCAACTGGTCGCCGATCTCCTTGAACTGCGGGTTGTCACGCAGTTGCTGGTTGGCGAGGTCCAGCAGTGCCTTCGGACCCAGGTTCAGCCGCTTGCCCGCCACCAGCGAGCCCACGGCGAGGGCCATTTTGAGCTTCTTCGTCCGGCCCAGGAGATATCCGGCCCCGATCGCGAGGCCCAGTCCCATGCGATTCATATACGTGTCCCATTGCCGTGCCCCGCGTCGTTGCGCAGGGCGGTCTCCAGCCGGTCGAGGAGTTCGTCCTCGGCCCGGTCGAACTCCTCCTCGTCGATCTCGCCGGCTTCCAGCCGCTCTTCCAGCCGGGCCAGCTCGGCCCGGACGGTGGCGGGGTCGTAGTAGATCCGCTCCGCCTCGTGCACGACCTGCTCGACGACCCAGGCGCTGCCGCGCACCGGCGCGAACGGCAGTAGCAGCAGCTCCTTGATCAGTCCCATGGCCTTACTCCTGACCGCCCTCCGCACCGCCGACGGTGGTGCCCGCGGGCTCGGAGGGCCCGGGTTCGACAAAGCTGTACGGCGGCAGCGGGCCGTTGACCCGCACGTCGAGGTGCGGATGGCTCTTGCGCAGCTGGTCGACCTGGGCGAGGAACTTCTCGGCCTCGGCCCGGTCCACCAGGTACGACAGGTTGGCGAGCCAGCCGGTCGACTCGGGGCCCACGCTCACGGCCGCCGCTTCCGGCTCCAGTGCCTGGCGCACCTCCACCGCGTCCTCGGCCTCCCGGGCCTGGACGGCGGCCGCCACCATCTCGCCGAGTTGCAGCCGGCTCTCGTAGCTGCCGCCGCCGGACTTCCGGTTGGACTCGGCGAGGGCACGGAGGTCCGCGTTCTCGGACATCACGCGGTGCAGCACGGCGTCCTCGATGTGGCTGGCCTTGATGTTGTACTCGACCCTGCCGTCGAGGGTGCGCAGCCGCTCCAGATAGTGATCGGCGCGTTCGGCGAGCACACCCGCGACGGTCTCGTCGTCCGGGGCGACGCTGCCGAACCGCATCGGCAGCACGCAGCCGCCGCCACCCGCCTCCGCCAGGACGTTCTGGTGGGCGAGCAGGTCCCGCCGCTTGGGCCGCAGCCCTTCGGGGGCCTCACTGACCACCGCGGCCAGCTCACCCTCGGTGATGATCCGCACCGGGCAGGGCGGGTCGCCCACGCCGCCCATGCCCTCGGGCAGGGAGGGGTGCCGGGCGGCCGTGATGCCGTAGACGTACGTACTCACTCCTGCTCCTCCCTCTCCTTGCGGCGGGACGTGGTCGACTTACGCGCACGCGGCCGGGACTCGGTCTCGCCCGAGTGCTCGTCGCGGGCCTGCTGGAAGGCGTCGGAGATGGTCTGGGCGGCGCCGGACAGCGCGCCCTTCGACTTGCCGCGGGCGCCGGACTCGGTGACCTCACCGACGATCTCGGGCAGACCCGGGCTCTTGTTGGGGCCCGACTCCAGGTCGAGCCGGTTGCAGGCCTCGGCGAAGCGCAGGTAGGTGTCGACGCTGGCGACGACGACGCGTACGTCGATCTTCAGGATTTCGATGCCGACGAGAGAGACCCGCACGAACGCGTCAATGACCAGTCCTCGGTCGAGGACGAGTTCAAGCACGTCGTAGAGGCCGCTGGAGCCGCCTCCGCCGGTCTGTTGTGCGGGTACTACGGTCATGCTTGTCCGACCTCCTTGTCGTGGGAATCCTCTGCGGGCGGGCGGCCTAGCGGCCGCCGGACCGTGCCGTATCGGCGCGTCCGCGCTCGTAGCGGCGGACCCGCCGGTATCCGGTGAGCTGACCCTGCGGGTCGAGTTCGACCTGGTAGCTCGCCATCAGGCTCATGGTGTCCGGCACCCTCTGGAGTTCGAGTACCTCGATCTCCAACGCCCAGCCGTCCTCCGTCTGTTCGAAGGAGGACACCGACTCGGCCGTCATGCCGGTGAGTTCGGCGAGCTGGGCGCGTGCCTGGCGCAGGACGTCCATCGGCCCGAGCCGGTCCTTCGCGGCCGCGTGGGATTCGTTGTCGCGATTGCGTTCCTGACGTGAATCGTGTGTCTGAGACGTGTCGTGTGTGTTCGTCATGGCCACCTCTTGGTTCGAGTGGCCGGAGGTACCCCGCTCAAACCTTCACATCCGGCCGGACACTTTGTGCGGTCGCACGACTCCCTTCCGTAGCGCATCCAGCCTGCGCCGGGCCGGACCGAGCGCCCGGCCCCGGCCGGACAGCCCGGCCCAGGGTCTGGTGCGGGCCTGGTCGGCGGCGTCGGCGATCGTCCAGCGGCGGGCGTCGACGTCGGGGTCGGCGAGCTGGTCCCAGCTGATGGGTACGGCGACGGGGGCGCCGGGCCTGGCCCGCACCGTGTAGGGGGCCACCGCGGTCTGCGCGTAGGCGTTGCGTCCCATGTCCAGGAAGAGCCGGTCTCCCCGGTCGTCCTTGCGGACGGCGGTGGTGAGCCGGTCGGGGTGCTCGGCGACGAGCAGCTCGGCGAGGTCGTGGGCGAACGCGCGGACCTCGTCGAAGGGGTGCCCGCCGTTCAGCGGTACCACGAGGTGGACGCCGCGGGAGCCGGTGGTCATGGGTGCCGACGGCAGGCCGAGCCGGTCCAGCAGGTCACCGGCCCAGCCGGCGGCCTGGCGGACTGCGGCGAAGTCGTCGCCGGGCGGATCCAGGTCCAGGACCAGCCGGTCGGGGCGGTCGGGCCGGGTGGCGCGGGAGAGCCAGCGGTGCAGGGTGACGCAGGCCTGGTCGGCGAGGTACACGAGGGTGGCGGTGTCGCCGCAGACCACGTGGGTCACGGTGCCGCCCTCCTTGGCGACCGTGGCCCGCTCGATCCAGTCCGGGTAGTGGTCCGGGGTGTTCTTCTGCATGAACCGGGGGCCGTCCAGGCCGTCCGGGTACCGCTCCAGCATCAGCGGGCGGCCCCGCAGCTGGGGCAGCATGAAGGGCGCGACGGAGCGGTAGTGGTCGACGAGGTCGGCCTTGGTGTACTCCGTCGCCCCGCCGCCGCTCCCGTCCCCGCCACCGTCGTCGCCACCGTCGTCGCCAGGGAAGAGGACCTTGTCCGGCCGGTGCAGTTCCACCGTGCGGCGGCCGGCCCGTACCGGCCGCGTCGTGCCGTCGGTCACCGCACGACCGCCTCCTCCACCAGCAGCCGGCCGGCCGTCGCGATCGCCTCGGCGTCGATGCCGGCGGCGTGCAGCTGCTGGTCGGGAGCGGCCGACCCCGGCATGGTCCGTACGGCGAGCCTGACCAGGCGCGGTACGGGCCTGCCGTCCGTGAAGGCCTCCGCGACCGCGTCGCCGAGGCCGCCCTCCTCGTGGTGGTCCTCGACGGTGAGCAGGCAGCCGGTCTCCTCGGCGGCGCGGTGCAGTGTCTCCCGGTCGACGGGCTTGACCGAGTACAGGTCGACCACCCGGACCTGGATGCCGTCCTCCGCGAGCGCGTCGGCGGCCTTCAGCGCCTCGTGCAGGGTGACCCCGGCGGCGACCACCGTCAGCCGGTCCTCGTCGGAGGAGCGCAGCACCTTGCTGCCGCCGACCGGGAAGTCCTCGTCCGGGCCGTAGATCACCGGGCTCGCGCCGCGGGAGGTGCGCAGGTAGCGGATGCCGTCCAGACCCGCCATGGTGGCGACCAGCTTCGCGGTCTGGTTGGCGTCGCACGGGTAGAGCACGGTCGAGCCGTAGACCGAGCGGAACATCGCCAGGTCCTCCAGGCCCATCTGCGAGGGGCCGTCCTGCCCGATCGCCGCGCCCGCGTGCGAGCCGACCAGGTTGATGCCGCTGCCGCTGATCGAGGCCATCCGCACGAAGTCGTGGGCGCGGGTGAGGAAGGCCGCGAAGGTCGAGGCGTACGGCACCCAGCCGCGCGCCGCCATGCCGACGGCGCCCGCCACCAGTTGCTGCTCGGCGATGTAGAACTCGAAGTACCGGTCGGGGTGTTCCTTGCCGAAGAGTTCGGTACGGGTGGAGTCGCCGACCTCGCCGTCCAGGGCGACGACGTCGGCGCGCGCGGTGCCGAGCGCGACCAGCGCCTTGCCGAAGGCGTCGCGGGTGGGGACCTCGTCACCCTGGTCGTAGCGCGGGAGTTCGAGCGGGCCGGTGGGCACGGAGTGCGGCGCCCGGGCCGCGGACGGCTCCTGCACGTGGACCCGCAGGTCGCGGAGTCCACCGAGTTCGGCGACGGCCTCCTCGGCGTCGGGCACCGGCTTGCCGTGCATGCCCTCGCGGTCCTCCACGGCCTTGACGCCCCGGCCCTTGCGGGTGCGGGCGAGGATGGCGGTGGGCTGCCCGGTGGTGGACGCGGCCTCGCCGTAGGCACGGTCGACGGCGTCCACGTCGTGGCCGTCGATCTCGACGGTGTGCCAGCCGAAGGCCTGGAAGCGGCGGGCGTAGGCGTCGAGGTCGTGGCCGTGCCGGGTGGGGCCGCGCTGGCCGAGCCGGTTGACGTCCACGATCAGGGTGAGGTTGTCGAGGTGCTCGTACCCGGCGTGCTCGGCGGCCTCCCACACGGAGCCCTCCGCCAGCTCGCTGTCCCCGCACAGCACCCAGACCCGGTAGTGGCCGTGCTCCAGCCGCTTCCCGGACAGGGCGATGCCGACGCCCACCGGCAGGCCCTGGCCGAGGGAGCCGGTGGCGGTCTCGACCCACGGCAGCCGGCGCGGGGTGGGGTGCCCCTCCAGGTGGCTGCCGAGCTTGCGGAAGGTGAGCAGCTCGGCGTCGTCGATGGCGCCGGCCGCCTTGTACGCGGCGTAGAGCAGGGGTGAGGCGTGGCCCTTGGAGAGGATGAAGCGGTCGTTGCCGGGGTGGTCGGGGCGGTCGAAGTCGTAGCGCAGATGGTGGGCGAGCAGGACCGCCATCAGGTCGGCGGCGGACATCGACGAGGTCGGATGCCCGGACTCGGCCGCGGCGGCGGCCCGCACGCTGTCCACCCGCAACTGCTGTGCGAGTTCTACGAGTTCGGCGGTGTTCATGGGGCTCCTTCCGGGAAGTGTCACGGTTGCGCGGCGCGCACCCGGGGCCGGTGGCCACGCTGCGGAGACCGCCGGTCACGGTGCGCCTGCACAGGTGCGGCGGGCGCCTCCCCCCGCCACCGTAGGCGGGCGCGCCGGACGCCGCCCGCCGAGGGCGCCCCGGCCGGGACGCGTCGCGGTGCGGCCCACGGGGTGCCGCCTGTGGGGTGGGCGGGTTCAGGTCCGGTGGCGCGGCGTGACCGGGGTCGTGGCGTCCGGGGTGTTCGGGGCGGGGGTGGCGGGCGGGGTGGGCGGCATCGGCGGGTACGGGACGCCGAGTCCGTCCGACGGCCCGGTGGGGGCCACGCCTCCGGCCGCCGCGTGCGGGGCGTGCGGCCTCTTCGGACGGCCCGCCTCCCGCAGCAGGTAGGCGGCCGAGCCGAGGAGCACCGCGGTGATCAGCGCCGCGGCCCAGCCGGGCAGCACGATCGCCAGCGCCAGCCCCACGGCCAGCGCGACCGCGGCCCCCGCGTACAGGGCGGCCGCGCCCGAAGCGGCGTACATGGCCGCCGTGCGCCGCCGCTTGCGGCCCTGCTCGCGCAGTTCGTCGCGTACGGTCTCGCGGGCGACCTGCGCCAGTTCGTCGACGAGCTCCTTGTCCAGATGTTCCAGATGGTCGATGTGCTCCATGCCGTGCGGGTACCCGGGGCCGAATCGGCATAACAGGAGATCACCGGAGGCCGCCCCGGACCGCACCGCTCCAACTAGGGCCCTTCTGATGGATCTCCGTGGGAGAAGGAGCGGCGTTCGGTGCGTGCGATCGGCGTGCGGGGTGGCGGGCGTCGCGACGCCGCGGAGA
>NZ_JBEYJU010000159.1:0-12074 GCF_040703965.1 Streptomyces sp. NPDC006655
GGGGGCGGCACACGCGTGTGCCGCCCCCTGGGCGCCACCGGCTCACTGGGCGGCGAGGCCCCCGTTGCGCTCGGTGGGCTCCAGGTCGAACTCCCCGTCACGCGCGCCCAGCACGAAGGCCCGCCACTCCGCCTCCGTGTACCGCAGGACGGTGTCCGGGTCCAGCGAGGACCGCATGGCCACCGCGCCCTCGGGCAGGTAGGCGATCTCGACCCGTTCCTCGTCCTGCTCGGTGCCCGGCGCGCAGTGCCACTCGACGCCCGAGATGTCGAGCGCGTAGAGCTCGTCCCGTTCCCGCTCCTTGCGCGCCTTCATCTCCTCAGCCGTCTCGCTCATCGCGCAGCGACCCCTTCCCGACGTACGTACGCTGTGACGGCCACACTACTGGCGGTCGTACCCGCTCGTCGGGGCTTGTGGACAGCGGTCCGGCCCCGGTCGGACCGGTCCCCCGGCACTGGTACTCTGGACGACGGCCGTGTGTGTACGCACCCCCGGAGTCCCCGCGGACCCTGGAGGGCAGCGCCCAGCGGACCCCCGCCTCCCGAGTAACGGAAGCTCTCCCGCGATGCAGACCGGGAGCACTCGGAGGCACTCAACAGACCACGAGGAGTACGCGTGTCGCTCGACGCCGCTACGAAGAAGCAGATCATCGGCGAGTTCGGTACCAAGGAGGGCGACACCGGCTCCCCCGAGGTCCAGGTCGCCCTGCTGTCCCGTCGGATCTCCGACCTGACCGAGCACCTCAGGACCCACAAGCACGACCACCACTCCCGCCGTGGTCTGCTGATCCTGGTCGGTCAGCGTCGTCGCCTGCTGCAGTACCTGGCGAAGAAGGACATCCAGCGCTTCCGTGCGCTGGTCGACCGCCTGGGCATCCGCCGCGGTGCGGCGGGCGCCAAGTAAGACGCCATGAAGGGAGCGGTTCCCGGAGAAACCCGGGGCCGCTCCCTTTGCCGTACGTACGGAAACGTGCGGAGTGTCACTCACGCTTTGTAGTGTGGTAGCACGACGCATCACGAAGGAGAAGTGCACCCAAGCCGCCGCCGGTCCTCGGTAGTGGCCCCCGGGGGGAAGCGAGCCCCGGGTGCTTCGATCGAAGACCGGCCCGCACCGCAAGGCGCGCTTCTCCGTGACCGTCCCCCTGCCACACGGGCAGACCGGGACAAAAGACGATAAGTAGACGAAAGTAACGGAGAACACGCTAGTGGAGAACGAGACCCACTACGCCGAGGCTGTCATCGACAACGGCGCCTTCGGTACCCGCACCATCCGCTTCGAGACGGGCCGCCTGGCCAAGCAGGCCGCCGGCTCCGCCGTGGCGTACCTGGACGACGACACCATGGTGCTGTCGGCCACCACCGCCTCCAAGAACCCCAAGGACCAGCTCGACTTCTTCCCCCTCACGGTGGACGTCGAGGAGCGGATGTACGCCGCCGGCAAGATCCCGGGTTCCTTCTTCCGCCGTGAGGGCCGGCCGAGCGAGGACGCGATCCTCACCTGCCGTCTGATCGACCGCCCGCTGCGCCCGTCCTTCAAGAAGGGCCTTCGCAACGAGATCCAGGTCGTCGCCACCATCATGGCGCTCAACCCCGACCACCTGTACGACGTCGTCGCGATCAACGCCGCGTCCGCGTCCACCCAGCTGGCCGGCCTGCCCTTCTCCGGCCCCATCGGCGGCGTCCGCGTCGCGCTGATCAACGGCCAGTGGGTCGCCTTCCCGACGCACACCGAGCTCGAGGACGCCGTCTTCGACATGGTGGTCGCCGGCCGCGTCCTGGAGGACGGCGACGTCGCGATCATGATGGTCGAGGCCGAGGCCACCGAGAAGACCATCCAGCTCGTCAAGGGCGGCGCCGAGGCCCCCACCGAGGACGTCGTGGCCGCCGGTCTGGACGCCGCGAAGCCCTTCATCAAGGTCCTGTGCAAGGCCCAGGCCGACCTCGCCGCGAAGGCCGCCAAGCCGACCGGCGAGTTCCCGATCTTCCTCGACTACCAGGACGACGTCCTGGAGGCGCTGTCCGCCGCCGTCCGCCCGGAGCTCGCCTCCGCGCTGACCATCGCGGGCAAGCAGGAGCGCGAGGCCGAGCTGGACCGCGTCAAGGGTCTGGCCGCCGAGAAGCTGCTCCCCGAGTTCGAGGGCCGCGAGAAGGAGATCTCCGCCGCGTACCGCTCGCTCACCAAGCAGCTGGTCCGCGAGCGCGTGATCAAGGAGAAGAAGCGCATCGACGGCCGCGGCGTCACGGACATCCGTACGCTAGCCGCCGAGGTCGAGGCCATCCCGCGCGTGCACGGCTCGGCGCTGTTCGAGCGTGGCGAGACCCAGATCCTGGGCGTCACCACCCTCAACATGCTCCGCATGGAGCAGCAGCTGGACACTCTCTCCCCGGTGACCCGCAAGCGCTACATGCACAACTACAACTTCCCGCCGTACTCCACCGGCGAGACCGGCCGCGTCGGGTCCCCGAAGCGCCGCGAGATCGGCCACGGCGCCCTCGCCGAGCGCGCCCTGGTCCCGGTCCTGCCGACCCGCGAGGAGTTCCCCTACGCGATCCGTCAGGTGTCCGAGGCCCTCGGCTCCAACGGCTCGACGTCCATGGGTTCCGTCTGCGCCTCCACCATGTCGCTGCTCAACGCCGGTGTGCCGCTGAAGGCCCCGGTCGCCGGTATCGCCATGGGCCTCATCTCCCAGGAGATCGAAGGCGAGACGCACTACGTCACCCTCACCGACATCCTCGGTGCCGAGGACGCCTTCGGCGACATGGACTTCAAGGTCGCCGGCACCAAGGAGTTCGTCACCGCCCTCCAGCTCGACACCAAGCTGGACGGCATTCCGGCCTCCGTCCTGGCCGCCGCCCTCAAGCAGGCCCGGGACGCCCGCCTCCACATCCTCGACGTGATGATGGAAGCGATCGACAAGCCGGACGAGATGTCCCCGAACGCCCCGCGGATCATCACCGTCAAGATCCCCGTGGACAAGATCGGTGAGGTCATCGGCCCCAAGGGCAAGATGATCAACCAGATCCAGGAGGACACCGGCGCCGAGATCACCATCGAGGACGACGGCACCATCTACATCGGTGCCGCCGACGGCCCGTCCGCCGAGGCCGCCCGCGCCACCATCAACGGCATCGCCAACCCGACGATGCCCGAGGTCGGCGAGCGCTACCTGGGCACGGTCGTGAAGACGACGACGTTCGGCGCCTTCGTCTCCCTCCTCCCCGGCAAGGACGGTCTGCTGCACATCTCGCAGATCCGCAAGCTCGCCGGCGGCAAGCGCGTGGAGAACGTCGAGGACGTCCTCGGCGTGGGCCAGAAGGTCCAGGTCGAGATCGCCGAGATCGACTCCCGCGGCAAGCTCTCCCTGATCCCCGTGATCGAGGGCGAGGAAGACGCCTCCTCCGAGGACGCAGCGAAGGACGACACCGACAAGTGACGTCGAGCAGCTCTACGACGACGGCCCGCACCTCCTCGGAGGCGCGGGCCGTCGCCCGTACCCAAACCCTGATCAAGGGCGAGAACGGCATCGGCACGGTCCGCAAGACCACCCTCCCCGGCGGCCTGCGCATCGTCACCGAGACCCTGCCGTCGGTCCGCTCCGCGACCTTCGGCATCTGGGCCCACGTCGGCTCCCGCGACGAGACCCCCGCCCTGAACGGCGCCACCCACTACCTGGAGCACCTGCTCTTCAAAGGCACCACGCGCCGCTCCGCCCTGGACATCTCCTCCGCCATCGACGCGGTCGGCGGCGAGATGAACGCGTTCACGGCGAAGGAGTACACGTGCTACTACGCACGCGTGCTCGACACCGACCTGCCGCTCGCCATCGACGTCGTCTGCGACATGCTGACGGGCTCCCTGATCCTCGAAGAGGACGTGAACGTCGAACGCGGCGCGATCCTCGAAGAGATCGCCATGACCGAGGACGACCCCGGCGACTGCGTGCACGACCTGTTCGCGCACACCATGTTCGGCGACAACGCCCTCGGCCGCCCGGTCCTCGGCACCGTCGACACCGTCAACTCCCTCACCGCCGACCGCATCCGCCGCTTCTACAAGAAGCACTACGACCCCACCCACCTGGTGGTGGCCGCGGCCGGCAACATCGACCACAACAAGGTCGTACGACAGGTCCGCGCCGCCTTCGAGAAGGCCGGCGCCTTCAAGAACACCGCGGCCGTACCCATCGCCCCGCGCGACGGCAGCCGTACGATCCGCACCGCGGGCCGCGTCGAACTCCTCGGCCGCAAGACCGAGCAGGCACACGTCGTCCTCGGCATGCCGGGCCTCGCCCGCACCGACGACCGTCGCTGGGCCCTCGGCGTGCTCAACACCGCCCTCGGCGGCGGCATGTCCTCCCGGCTCTTCCAGGAGGTCCGCGAGAAGCGCGGCCTGGCCTACAGCGTGTACTCCTACACCTCCGGCTTCGCCGACTGCGGCCTGTTCGGCGTCTACGCCGGCTGCCGCCCCTCGCAGGTCCACGACGTCCTCAAGATCTGCCGGGACGAACTCGACCAGGTCGCCCGGGACGGTCTGCCCGACGACGAGATCGGACGCGCCATCGGCCAGCTCCAGGGCTCCACGGTGCTCGGCCTGGAGGACACCGGCGCGCTGATGAACCGCATCGGCAAGAGCGAGCTGTGCTGGGGCGAGCAGATGTCCGTCGACGACATGCTGGCCCGGATAGCGGCGGTGACCCCGGACGAGGTCCGCTCCGTCGCCCGCGACATCCTGGGACAGCGCCCGTCGCTGTCGGTCATCGGCCCGCTGAAGGACAAGCAGGCCGCACGCCTGCACGACGCCGTCGCCTGACACACACCGATAAGGAACGAAGAAGATGAGCAAGCTGCGCGTGGCGGTCCTCGGCGCCAAGGGCCGGATCGGCTCCGAGGCGGTCAAGGCGGTCGAGGCCGCGGAGGACCTGGAGCTCGTCGCCGCCCTCGGCCGGGGCGACAAGCTGGAGGCTCTGGAGGCGTCCGGCGCCCAGGTCGCGGTCGAACTCACCACCCCCGCCTCGGTGATGGGCAACCTCGACTTCTGCGTACGCCGCGGCATCCACGCCGTCGTCGGCACCACCGGCTGGACCGACGAACGCCTCGCGCAGCTCAGGGGCTGGCTCGCCCAGTCCCCTGAGACCGGCGTGCTCATCGCCCCCAACTTCTCCATCGGCGCGGTGCTGACGATGAAGTTCGCGCAGATCGCCGCCCCCTACTTCGAGTCGGTGGAGGTCGTCGAACTCCACCACCCGAACAAGGTCGACGCCCCCTCCGGCACCGCCACCCGCACGGCCCAGCTCATCGCCGAGGCCCGCGCGAAGGCCGGCACGGCGCCCGCCCCGGACGCCACGGTCACGGCCCTGGACGGCGCCCGGGGAGCCAGCGTCGACGGCGTCCCGGTCCACGCGGTCCGCCTCCGCGGCCTCCTCGCCCACCAGGAGGTCCTGCTGGGCGGCGAGGGCGAGACCCTCACCGTCCGCCACGACTCCCTCCACCACAGCAGCTTCATGCCGGGCATCCTGCTCGGCGTCCGCCGCGTGGTCACGACTCCCGGCCTGACCTTCGGCCTGGAGAACTTCCTGGACCTGGGCTGATCCGAGACCTCTGACATGCGCGCGAAGATCTCCTACGCCCTCACGGCCGCCGTCCTGCTCTTCTACTTCGTCCTGGTCGGCAGCCGCGGCGTGATGCTCATCCAGACCGGCACGGTCCTCACCGTCACCTTCGGCGTGGCGGTGCTGATCCTGCCGGTCATCGGCCTGTGGTTTCTGTGGAAGAACACCCAGTTCGTCCGCCGCGCCAACGCCCTCGCCGCCGAACTGGACGCCGAGGGCGGCCTGCCCGTCGACGAGCTGAAGCGCACGCCCGGCGGCCGCATCGACAGGGACTCGGCCGACGAGGTCTTCGCCAAGCGCAAGGCCGAGACCGAGGCCGCGCCCGACGACTGGCGCAGCTGGTTCCGGCTCGCCGTCGCCTACCACGACGCCCGCGACACCCCGCGCGCCCGCAAGGCGATGCAGCGCGCCATAGCCCTGCACGACGGCAAGCCGACCGCGGTCTGAGCCGCTCCTGCCGCTCCCCGCGCGACCGCTTCCGGAGCGCGCTCAGCTCCGCCGGTACTCCGCCGCCCACGCCTCCACGACGTCCGCCGCCCGGTCGAAGGCCGAGGACCGGCCCACGAAGTCCAGCGTGTGCGTGGTCAGCAACGGCACCGTGTCATCCGCCGGCCGGTCCTCGCGTACGAGCGTCAGCGCCTGCCCCTGCACCGTGCGCGGCAGCCCCAGCCAGCGCACCGGCTGCTGCGCCGTGCGCACCGAGACCACCCGCCGCCAGGGCACCGTCCGCGTGTGCAGCAGGCCCACCTGGCGCACCCCGCGCGCGCTCACCCACACACCCATGCGCAGTATCCGCAACGCGGCCGCGATGATCAGCAACGCGATGCCGAGGACGACGGCGGCTGAGGAGAGCGAACCGGTCAGGGCCAGCGCCACCGCCGCGAACAGTACGAACGAGGCGAGCAGCAGCCACAGCGCGGCCCCGCCCACCCGCCACGGTCCGGGCCGGTAGGGACGCCGCCAGCGATCGCGGTCGTCGTCGTACGGCAGCGCGCCGTCAGGTGCGGCGTCGAAGGTGCGGTCGGCCGTCAGGAAGGGCAGGGGCACGGCTGGTCCTCACTCAATCGTGCGTGGGCTGTGCCCGGTGAGGCTATCCGGCCGTGTCCCCGCTCACCACTCACGGAGGTCCGGAAGGGTCAGTGCCCCTGGGAGGCCTGGGACTGCTGGGTTCCGGTGCCGGACGACGTGGACAGTGCGGGCATGCCCAGGATGAGGGAGCCCACGAGACCGGCCACGAGGGTGAGCCCGAGCAGCCACCGCCCGGCTATCTGGCTCACGGACGACCGCGGCCGGGGCGGGGGAGTGACATTGCTGCGGAACCTGTCGGTCTCGGCGAGGAATGCGAACGGGACGGGTTCACGCCGACGGAACATCGGGGGTACGTCTCCTCTCGGGGACGGGGGCTCAGAGGGGATCGAACGAATCGCTCTCACCAACACAGACGAGCGAACGAAGCGATAGGTGCCCGGTTGCCCCGAATTCACAGAACATCACCGAAGTTCGGTGAAGATGTCGCACCCAGGCACTGAACGCCCCGTTGTCAGTGCCGGGCCGTAGAGTGGGCGCCGCCCGAGAGACGTGATGGAAGGACCCTCCGAGCCGTGACCGACAACCCCGCCGACGACCTCAAGCCCAGCTTCCGCAGCGAAGTCACCGTCGAGCTGGTCAAGCACAGCGCGGCCGACTCCGACGTGCTGTGGGCCGCCCGAGTCTCCACCGCCGGCGAGCAGTCCCTGGACGAGCTGCAGAAGGACCCGGAGCGTTCCAAGGGCCTGATCAACTACCTGATGCGGGACCGGCACGGCAGCCCCTTCGAGCACAACTCGATGACCTTCTTCATCAGCGCCCCGATCTTCGTCTTCCGCGAGTTCATGCGGCACCGGGTGGGCTGGTGCATCGCCGGGGACACGGAGATCACTCTGGAGAGCGAGGCGGGTCACCTGCGTCGTCGCACCATCGCCGAGCTGTACAGGCTCTGGCACGTGGGTGTCGAGGACCGCCTGCCGCATTCGGCCGGCGGTGTCACCTGGCACAGCCGGGCGGGGAAGTGGATGGCGCAGGTGAAGCGCGGCGACAGCAACCACTACCTCGGTCTCTACGAGAACCGCGAGGCCGCCGAGTCCGCTGTCGCCGAGTTCAGGGAGCTGCACCCCAGCACCCGTATCCGCAAGCTCGAATCGGTACGCCGCAACCACGTGCGCTGCTTCGACGAGGAAACCCTTCTGGCGGAGCGGGCGCGGATCGTCGACGTGATCGAGTCGGGCGTCAAGGCGCTCGTCAAGATCACCACGGCGTCGGGCAAGACACTCCGCTGTACCGTCGACCACGCCCTGTTCACCCCCGACGGCTGGTGCAAGGCGGGAGAACTGTCCGTCGGGGACGCCGTGCTCGTTTCCGGCACCGCACCGCGCCCGTCACAGGGCCTGGTCCCGCCGAGCCTGCGCCGTGGCATCGGTGTATGGACCTCCATGCAGCGCGAGCGGCTCATCAAGGATTTCGACACCTGCCATCTGTGCGGGCAGGGCTTCCCCCGGGAACAGCTCGCTCTCGACCATGTCGTCCCGGTGGCGGGTGACCTGCTCCAGGCCCTCGACGAGAAGAACCTCGCTCCCGCCTGCGAGCCGTGCCACGCGGTCAAGAGCGCGGGGGAGCAGGCGCTGGCCCGACGTGGCGGAAAGGTCACCAAGGCGGTGCCGGACCAGGTCGTGTCGATCGAGACCGACGGCGAGGAGATGACGTACGACCTCTCCGTCGAGGGGCCCTGGCACAACTTCCTTGCGAACGGTTTCGTGGTCCACAACTCGTACAACGAGGAGTCGGGTCGCTACCGGGAACTGCAGCCGGTCTTCTACGTGCCGGGCGAGGACCGCAAGCTGGTCCAGCAGGGGCGTCCCGGAAAGTACGAGTTCGTGCCGGGCACTGAAGCCCAGCAGGAGATCGTGGAACGCTCGATGCAGGAGTCGTACATCCAGGCCTACGAGCGTTACCAGGAGATGCTCGCGGCCGGCGTCGCCCGCGAGGTGGCCCGCGCGGTACTCCCCGTCGGCCTCTTCTCCTCCATGTACGCCACCTGCAACGCCCGCTCACTGATGCACTTCCTCGGTCTGCGCACGCAGCACGAGCTGGCCAAGGTGCCGTCCTTCCCGCAGCGGGAGATCGAGATGGTGGGCGAGAAGATGGAGGCGGAGTGGGCCAGGCTCATGCCGCTCACGTACGCCGCCTTCAACGCGAACGGCCGTGTCGCGCCGTAGCGCGGCCTGCTCCTCGTCGCGCTCGGCACAGATGTACGGATCAGCCTCGCGAAGTGTCCGTATTGCGGCATTTAGAGAAGTTCATCTAGCCTGATCAAACGGACCCGGCACTGCTTGAACCCCCGAGCAGGCAGTGCCGGGCTCCGCATTTGTCCGGACTTTCCCCGTACCCCGAGGGCAGACCGCGCCGTGAGCACCGAGTAGCGTGTAACCCATGGCTCCGACCTCCACTCCGCAGACCCCCTTCGGGCGGGTCCTCACCGCCATGGTCACGCCCTTCACGGCGGACGGCGCGCTCGACCTCGACGGCGCGCAGCGGCTTGCCACCCACCTGGTGGACGCAGGCAACGACGGCCTGATCATCAACGGGACCACCGGCGAGTCCCCCACCACCGGCGACGCGGAGAAAGCGGACCTCGTACGAGCCGTACGGGAAGCGGTCGGCGACCGCGCCCACGTCATCGCGGGCGTCGGCACCAACGACACCCATCACAGCATCGAGCTGGCCCGCCAGGCCGAGAGCGCCGGAGCCCACGGCCTGCTGGTCGTCACGCCGTACTACAACAAGCCCCCGCAGGAGGGCCTGTACCGGCACTTCACGACCATCGCGGACGCCACCGGGCTGCCCGTCATGCTCTACGACATCCCCGGCCGCAGCGGCGTCCCGATCAGCACCGAGACGTTCGTCCGCCTCGCCGAGCACCCGAGGATCGTCGCCAACAAGGACGCCAAGGGCGACCTCGGCCGCGCGAGCTGGGCCATCGCGCAGTCCGGCCTGGCCTGGTACTCCGGCGACGACATGCTCAACCTGCCGCTGCTCTCCGTGGGCGCCGTCGGCTTCGTCTCGGTCGTCGGCCACCTGGTCACCCCGGACCTGCGGACCCTCGTCGAGGCCTTCACCTCCGGCGACGTCCAGAAGGCGACCGAAATCCACCAGAAGCTGCTCCCGGTCTACACCGGCATGTTCCGCACTCAGGGCGTCATGACCACCAAGGCCGCACTCGCCCTCCAGGGACTGCCCGCCGGACCGCTGCGCGCCCCGATGGTCGAATGTTCGGCCGAAGAGATCGCCCAGCTCAAGATCGATCTTGCTGCCGGCGGGGTACAGCTCTGACAACAGACTTTGCGCGGCTGTCCGCGCAGCAAGGCTTCACAACTGAATAGGCGGGACCACCGGTGTGCCCGCACCCCACACAACGACAACTGCTTATGCACGAACGTCACGCACGCCACGTGCCCGACCGGTACGTGGCGTGCGTGGTGAGGAGAGTCTTTTGAGTCATCCGCACCCTGAACTCGCCCCGCCGCCGCGGCTCCCCGAAGGCGCCCTGCGCGTCACCCCGCTCGGCGGGCTCGGCGAGATCGGCCGAAACATGACCGTCTTCGAGTACGGCGGCCGTCTGCTGATCGTCGACTGCGGAGTGCTCTTCCCCGAGGAGGAGCAGCCCGGAATCGACCTGATCCTGCCGGACTTCTCGTCCATCCGGGACCGCCTCGACGACATCGAGGGCATCGTCCTCACCCACGGTCACGAGGACCACATCGGCGGCGTCCCCTTCCTGCTCCGCGAGAAGCCGGACATCCCGCTGATCGGCTCCAAGCTGACCCTCGCGCTCATCGAGGCGAAGCTCCAGGAGCACCGCATCCGCCCCTACACGCTGGAAGTGGCCGAGGGCAGGCGCGAGCGCGTCGGACCGTTCGACTGCGAGTTCGTCGCCGTCAACCACTCCATCCCCGACGCCCTCGCGGTCGCCATCCGCACCCCCGCCGGCATGGTGGTCCACACCGGCGACTTCAAGATGGACCAGCTTCCGCTGGACAACCGTCTGACGGACCTGCACGCGTTCGCCCGGCTGAGCGAGGAGGGCATCGACCTGCTCCTGGCCGACTCGACGAACGCCGAGGTCCCGGGCTTCGTCCCGCCCGAGCGCGACATCTCGAACGTCCTGCGGCAGGTCTTCGCCGGCGCCCGCAAGCGGATCATCGTGGCCAGCTTCGCCAGCCACGTCCACCGCATCCAGCAGATCCTGGACGCGGCCCACGAGTACGGCCGCCGGGTCGCCTTCGTCGGCCGCTCCATGGTCCGCAACATGGGCATCGCCCGGGACCTCGGCTACCTCAGGGTCCCGCCGGGCCTGGTCGTGGACGTCAAGACCCTCGACGACCTGCCCGATCACGAGGTGGTCCTGGTCTGCACGGGCTCCCAGGGGGAGCCGATGGCAGCCCTGTCCCGGATGGCCAACCGCGACCACCAGATCCGCATCGTCGACGGCGACACGGTCATCCTGGCCTCGTCCCTGATCCCCGGGAACGAGAACGCGGTGTACCGCGTCATCAACGGACTGACCCGCTGGGGCGCGAACGTCATCCACAAGGGCAACGCCAAGGTGCACGTCTCCGGCCACGCCTCGGCCGGCGAACTGCTGTACTTCTACAACATCTGCCGCCCGAAGAACCTGATGCCGGTCCACGGCGAGTGGCGGCACCTGCGCGCCAACGCGGAGCTCGGCGCCCTCACCGGCGTCCCGCACGACCGCATCGTCATCGCCGAGGACGGCGTCGTCGTGGACCTCGTCGCGGGCAAGGCGAAGATCTCGGGCAAGGTCCAGGCCGGCTACGTGTACGTCGACGGCCTCTCCGTCGGCGACGTGGGTGAGCCGGCCCTCAAGGACCGCAAGATCCTCGGCGACGAGGGCATCATCTCGGTCTTCGTGGTCGTCGACGCGTCCACCGGCAAGATCACCGGTGGGCCCCATGTCCAGGCCCGCGGCTCCGGCATCGAGGACTCCGCGTTCGCGGACGTCCTTCCGAAGATCTCGGAGGTGCTGGAACGCTCGGCCCAGGACGGCGTCGTGGAGCCCCATCAGCTGCAGCAGCTCATCCGCCGGACCCTCGGCAAGTGGGTCTCGGACACCTATCGGCGCAGGCCGATGATCCTTCCGGTGGTCGTGGAGGTCTGACCCTCGCCCACCTGAACCCGGAGCGGGGTGCCTCGATTTGCATCGAGGCACCCCGCTCCAGTACGTTTACGGCTCTGCCCGACCGGGAACCCCAGTGCTTCATGGACTGGATCCGGTTGCTCTGGACCGGGTGGAAATTCCGACTCAGAACTTCTGATAAAGTCGGAACCGCCGGAAAGGGAAACGCGAGAGCGGGAACCTGGAAAGCACCGAGGAAATCGGATCGGAAAAAGATCTGATAGAGTCGGAAACGCA
>NZ_JBEYJU010000160.1:0-9990 GCF_040703965.1 Streptomyces sp. NPDC006655
TGTCCGGGTGTCCGGGTGTCCGGGTGTCCGGGTGTCCGGGTGTCCGGGTGTCCGGCCCGCGCCCCCGGGAGGGGGCGCGGGCGGGGCTATTCCGGCTGGTGTTCCGGGCCTCCGAAGTCCGGGCTGGTGTAGTCCGGGCTGCTGAAGCTCGGGCGGGGGGCGGGAGCCGCGCCGTCGTCGGTGCTGAAGCCGGGGCGGTCGTAGCCGAGGCGCGGCATCCGCCCCGCCGGGCCCGACGGGGCCGTAGGGCGCAGTTCGGCCGTACCGGCGTCAGTGGCCAGCGCTTCCCGCAGGAAGGGCAGGATGCCGCGCTCCAGCAGGGCGTCCTGCCAGGCCTGCCGGGCCTTGGCCACCTCGCCGTCGGGTTCGCCGTAGGCCCCCGCCTCCAGCGAGGGGCTGTTGCGCAGTGCGGTCAGCAGCAGCCCCGCGCCCGCCATGAGGATGGCGGCCGCGGTCACGGCGCCGAACACCCAGCCGGCGGTGAGCATGGTCTGGGCGAACGCCGGGGCCGGGTCCAGCATCTTCAGGACGTAGCCGACGAGCAGGAAGATCGCGGCGGCGGTGCCGGCGAGCACGGGTGCCAGGACCAGGGCGAGGGCGAAACCTCCGGCGCCCGTGGTCTCGGCGGCTTCGCCGAGGGTGGTGGCGAGCCCCACCGAACCGCCCGCGGCCGACTCGGCTGAGTCCGGCTGCTGGACGGGGGCCGGGGTGGACCGCGCCGGATTGCGCAGTTCCTCGCGGACCTTCACGTAGTGCTGGTACTCGGTCGCCGCGGCCGCCGCTATCAGTGCGGTGGCGTTGAGCGCCATGGTGCGCAGCTGTTCGGTGTTCAAATGCCGACCGGTACCGGCCAGTTCGGGACGGTAAGGGGCGGAGCGCAGCGCCTCATCGAGGATCCGCTCGTATTCCTGGCGGTCCTCGCTGTGCAGGTGCTGCGGAACGCTGTTCATGTGCATCCCCCGATGCTCCGTAGGGCTTGTGGCTCGCACGCCGGCGAACCGTCGGGCAGAAACGGAGGGGAGCCTGCTACGGATAAACCGATGGTAGAGCCGTCAAGGCACGCGGTGACAGGGGGTTGCCGGAAATTGGGGGTGGCCCGCGTGTGACGCCGGAGGGATAGAACAGCCCACCGAAAGCTCAGACGTCCAGCGGGAGTTGCCTCACCAGCAGTTTTCCGGCCATGGTCACTCCGCCGTCCATGGCGATGGCGAGTCCGTCCGCGTAGATGTGCGGTCCTTCCACGACGGGCCTGGTGCTCTCTTCGTCGTCCTCGGAGCCGACTTCGCCCAGCAGATAGGGAATCGGGCTGTGCCCGTGAACGATGCGGGTGCCTCCGTACGTATCGAGAAGGGAACGGACGGCGTCTGCACCCCCCTCGTCGCGGAAGGAGAAGCGCTTGGTGAACTTGCGGAAGAGATCCCAGACCTCGTCCGCGTCGTTACGGGTGATGGTCTCGCGGATCGTGTCGTTGACCGCCTCGATCGAGTCCCCGTAGTCGAGGTAGGCGGTGGTGTCCGAGTGCACCAGCAGGTAGCCGTCGACCTCCTCCACCGCGTCCAGGCGCGCCATCCACTGGAGGTGGTGGTCCTGGAGCCGGTCCATGTCGGTCTTCTGCCCGCCGTTGAGCAGCCACGCGGCCTGGAAGGTGGCGGTACCCGCGCCGGAGTTGACGGGGGTGTCGCCGAACCGCTTGGCGCCGAGCAGCAGCAGCTCGTGGTTGCCCATGAGGGCCTTGCAGTAGCCGCCGGCCGCGGCCGCCTCGGCGGACAGCCGCATCACCAGGTCGATGACGCCGATGCCGTCCGGGCCGCGGTCGGTGAAGTCGCCGAGGAACCACAGCCGGGCGGTGCCCGCGCACCAGTGCCCGTCGGCGTCGACCAGGCCCTGCTCGGCCAGTGCGGCGAGCAGCTCGTCGAAGTAGCCGTGCACGTCGCCGACGACGTACAGCGGGCCGGGGCCGTCCGCGGGCTGCGGGGCCGCGGCGCCGGCCGGTTCGACCGGCAGCTGGAGCGTGTCGCCGCGGTTGATCACCGGCAGGTCGCGCTGGGTCGGGGTGTACTCCTCCGGGTAGCCCTCGGGATACGGCTCGTCGAGCGCCGGGGCGGCCTCACCGGGGTGGGTGCCGTGGACGTACGGACCGGTCTCGTTGACGTATGCGGGCACCCGGAAGTCGCGCACCGTCGCCGTCCGTTCCACCTCGGGTCCCTGACCGGCCCCCTGAGTCATCAGACCCCTCCACCATCGCGCCGCAACTGCACCGGTTCGGACTGCCTGGTCGCAGCGGCCCGCGGTGTCGTGGGCCCATCATAGGAATGCCCGTCGCGCCGTGTGATGACCCAGGGGTGGTGAATCGGTTCGGGGCCCCGGTCCGATGCGGCTTTCGCCCCGGTTGGGAGGGGCTTCGCCTGTCGGCCGTTCACCCGCCGTCCCCCGTTCGACGGCGGCAGGCAGGTGAGCCGGCCGTACCTCCGCGTGTCCGTGCTACTCCTCCTCCGGCGCCCGCGGCGGGCTGACCGTGGTGCGCGGCACCCGTCGCTGGGAGGAGGTGCGCACGATCAGCTCGGTCGGTATCACCTGCTCGACCGGATGGTCGGACTCGACCCCCTCGATCGCGTCGATGAGCAGTTGCACCACCGCCGTGCCGATCCGGCGCGGTTTCAGCGAGAGCGTGGTGATGGGCGGTTCGGTGTTGGCGTACACGGTGGACTCGCTGCAGCAGACCAGCAGCAGGTCGTCGGGGACCCGCAGCCCGTAGCGGCGGGCGGCGGCGAGCAGGTCCGTGCCGTTGGGGTCGAACAGGCCATAGACGGCGTCGGGCCGGTCGGGCCGGGCGAGCAGCCGGTCGGCGGCGACGGCTCCCGCGCACGGGTCGTGCGCCGGGTACGCCTCGTACACCGGGTCCTGGCCGACGCGTTCGCACCAGTGCAGGTAGGCGGTGGTCGACAGATGCGTGTACGTGTCCGTCGTGGTGCCCGTGAGCAGCCCGATCCGGCGGGCACCCGCGTCGGCGAGGTGGTCGAGGATGCCGAGTACGGCGGCCTCGTGGTCGTTGTCCACCCAGGCCGTGACCGGCAGTGAACCGGCCGGCCTGCCGTCGGAGACCACCGGCAGCCCCTGCCGGACCAGCTCGCTGACGACCGGGTCCTGGTCGGAGGGGTCGATGACGACGGTGCCGTCCAGGGCGACGTTCGACCACACGTCGTGGCGCGAGGTCGCGGGCAGGATGACCAGGGCGTAGCCGCGGGCGAGCGCGGCCGAGGTGGCGGCCCGCGCCATCTCGGCGAAGTACGCGAACTCGGTGAAGGTGAAAGGTTCATCCCCGTACGTCGTCACGGTCAGGCCGATGAGTCCCGACTTGCCGGTACGGAGGGTTCGGGCGGCGGCCGAGGGGCGGTATCCCAGCCGGTCGGCCACCTCGCGGACGTGGCGCCGGGTGGCGTCCGGAAGCCGGCCCTTGCCGTTCAGGGCGTCGGAGACGGTCGTGATGGAGACTCCGGCGGCGGCGGCCACGTCTCTGATGCCCGCCCGGCCTGGCCGGTTGCCTCGCCGAGAGGTTTCCGCGCGGCTCACCTGGTGCTTCCCTGCTGCTGTCATGGCGAGCCGATAGTAGGGCTCATGTGGTGGGGTAGTGCGGACGCATATGCGCGCGTTGACAGGCACGTTTCTGCAAGGTCAAAAGAGGTCAACTACCTTAGAAAGAAAGTCAGTTGCACGATTCAGTGATGAGACGTAACTTGTCGGCGCGGATGGGCCTGCCAAGTGTCCGATGTCTCGAAGAGGTCTCAACTCACCTGCATGGGCGATGCGCGCTACGGCGTGAGCCACCGGCGCGTAGATATATGTAGGGCGCGCCCCCGATACGTACGCCTTCGTACGGTGATGCCCGTGATGCCGATGGGACGGATGAGCAGGCCGCCGCCCTCTTCTCCTCCGCTTCCACGTGGCTCCTCGCTGATCCGCGGCTGTACTCAGCGGTGCCGAATCCTCATAAGGTGAGCAGTATTGGATGCCGGCGGCGCGGACGGTCCGCCGGTGGTCGTGAGGAGGACTGCGGTGAGCGAGACGAGCCCCAAGCTGCGCGCCGAGCTGGAGGGAATCCCCACCTACAAGCCGGGCAGGCCGGCGGCGGCCGGCGGCCCGGTCGCGTACAAGCTCTCCTCCAACGAGAATCCCTATCCCCCGCTGCCGGGCGTGATGGAGTCCGTCACCGCGGCCGCCGCCGCCTTCAACCGCTACCCCGACATGGCCTGCACCGGACTGATGAACGAGCTGTCGGACCGCTTCGGCGTCCCGCTCGGTCATCTGGCCACCGGCACCGGCTCGGTCGGCGTCGCCCAGCAGCTGATCCAGGCCACCAGCGGTCCGGGCGACGAGGTGATCTACGCGTGGCGGTCCTTCGAGGCGTACCCGATCATCACGCAGATCAGCGGTGCCACCTCGGTCCAGGTGCCGCTCACGCCCGGCGATGTGCACGACCTGGACGCGATGGCGGACGCCGTCACCGACCGCACGCGCCTGGTCTTCGTCTGCAACCCGAACAACCCGACCGGCACGGTGGTGAAGCGGGCCGAGCTGGAACGGTTCCTCGACCGGGTGCCGAACGATGTGCTGGTGGTCCTCGACGAGGCCTACCGGGAGTTCATCCGCGACCCCGAGGTGCCGGACGGCGTCGAGATCTACCGCGAGCGGCCGAACGTCTGCGTCCTGCGGACCTTCTCGAAGGCGTACGGCCTCGCCGGGCTCCGGGTGGGCTTCGCGATCGCCCATGAGCCGGTGGCGGCGGCGCTGCGCAAGACGGCGGTGCCGTTCGGCGTCAGCCAGCTCGCGCAGGAGGCGGCGATCGCCTCGCTGCGGGCCGAGGACGAGCTGCTCGGCCGGGTCGGCTCGCTGGTGTGCGAACGGCAGCGGGTGGTCGACGCGCTGCGGGCCCAGGGCTGGACGGTGCCCGAGAGCCAGGCCAACTTCGTCTGGCTGCGCCTGGGGGAGCGCACGACGGCCTTCTCGGCGGCCTGCGAGGAGCACGGTGTGGTCGTCCGGCCCTTCCCGGGTGAGGGCGTGCGGGTGACGATCGGCGAGAACGAGGCGAACGACATTCTCCTCAAGGTGGCGGAGGGCTTCCGCAAGGAGCTCTGATCGCCGGCGGTGTCCAGGTGTGCGGGGTCGTGCGGCCGGTGAAGGGGCCGAGCGGCCCCGTACGTGTGTCGACACGGTGCCGGACGGCTCATGCGCCACCCCCCTTCGGGTTCCGACAATCGGTGCGTCATAATGGCTTGTGAATGTGAATGCATTCACAAGCGTGTCCCGTTTGCTCCGTGATGCACGTAACAAAGGGGGCAAATGCCGCTGTACCTCGGCGACGTAAGGAGACTGACGACGTGGACCTGGCTTTGGCGCCGGAGACACTGGCGCGCTGGCAGTTCGGCATCACCACCGTCTACCACTTCCTGTTCGTCCCGCTGACGATCTCGCTGGCAGCGCTCACGGCCGGCCTGCAGACCGCCTGGGTGCGCACGGGGAAGGAGAAGTACCTCCGGGCGACCAAGTTCTGGGGCAAGCTCTTCCTGATCAACATCGCGATGGGTGTCGTCACCGGCATCGTGCAGGAGTTCCAGTTCGGCATGAACTGGTCGGACTACTCGCGGTTCGTCGGTGACATCTTCGGCGCCCCGCTCGCGTTCGAGGCGCTGATCGCGTTCTTCTTCGAGTCCACCTTCATCGGGCTGTGGATCTTCGGCTGGGACAAGCTCCCCAAGAAGATCCACCTGGCCTGCATATGGATGGTCTCCCTCGGCACGATCCTGTCCGCGTACTTCATCCTCGCGGCCAACTCGTGGATGCAGCACCCCGTCGGCTACAAGATCGACAAGGCGAAGGGGCGGGCCGAGCTCACCGACTTCTTGGCCGTGCTGACCCAGAACACCGCGCTGGCCCAGGCCTTCCACACGCTGAGCGCCTGCTTCCTGACCGGCGGCGCCTTCATGGTGGGCATCGCCGCCTTCCACCTGTTCCGCAAGAAGCACATCACCGTGATGAAGACCTCGCTGCGGCTCGGACTGATCACCGTGGTGATCGGCGGACTGCTCACCGCGGTCAGCGGCGACACCCTCGGCAAGGTCATGTTCAAGCAGCAGCCGATGAAGATGGCCGCCGCCGAGGCCCTGTGGGACGGGCAGCACTCCGCGCCGTTCTCGATCTTCGCCTACGGCGACGTGAGCAAGGGCCACAACACCGTCGAACTCTCCGTCCCGGGCGTGCTGTCCTTCCTCGCCGACGACGACTTCAACTCCTACGTCCCCGGCATCAACGACACCAACAAGGCCGAGCAGCAGAAGTACGGTCCGGGCGACTACCGGCCCATCGTCCCCGTCACCTTCTGGGCGTTCCGCTGGATGATCGGCTTCGGTATGGCGTCCTTCGCGATCGGCCTGGCCGGGCTCTGGCTGACCCGCAAGAAGTTCATGCTGCCGCAGCACCTGAGGGTCGGCGAGGACGAGGTGCCGAACCTGGTCCTCTTCAGGAACAAGGCCCTCAGCCCGAAGCTCGGCAGGCTGTACTGGCTGGTGGCGATCTGGACCCTGGGCTTCCCGCTGATCGCCAACTCCTGGGGCTGGATCTTCACGGAGATGGGCCGTCAGCCCTGGGTCGTCTACGGCGTCCTGCAGACCCGTCACGCCGTTTCCCCCGGCGTCTCCCAGGCGGAGATCCTCATCTCGATGATCACCTTCACCGCGCTCTACGCCGTCCTCGCCGTGGTCGAGGTCAAGCTGCTCGTGAAGTACGTCAAGGCCGGCCCGCCCGAACTCACCGAGGCCGACCTGAACCCGCCCACGAAGATCGGCGGCGAGGCTCGTGACGCCGACAAGCCGATGGCCTTCTCGTACTAGGCCGAGGGAGACGCTGTCATGGAACTTCACGACGTCTGGTTCGTCCTCATCGCCGTCCTGTGGACCGGCTACTTCTTCCTGGAGGGTTTCGACTTCGGGGTCGGCATCCTCACCAAGCTGCTCGCCCGTGACCGGCTGGAGAAGCGGGTCCTGATCAACACGATCGGCCCTGTCTGGGACGGCAACGAAGTGTGGCTGCTCACTGCGGGCGGCGCGACCTTCGCCGCCTTCCCCGAGTGGTACGCCACGCTCTTCTCCGGCTTCTACCTGCCCCTGCTGGTCATCCTCGTCTGCCTGATCGTCCGGGGGGTCGCCTTCGAGTACCGGGCGAAGCGGCCCGAGGAGAACTGGCAGCGCACCTGGGAGACCGCGATCTTCTGGACCTCGCTGATCCCCGCGTTCCTGTGGGGCGTGGCCTTCGGGAACATCGTGCGAGGCGTGAAGATCGACCAGCACTTCGAGTACGTCGGTACCCTCTGGGACCTGTTCAACCCGTACGCCCTGCTCGGCGGACTGGTGACGCTGACCCTCTTCACCTTCCACGGTGCGGTGTTCACGGCGCTCAAGACCGTCGGTGACATCCGGGTACGGGCGCGGCAGCTGGCGACCAAGGTCGGTCTTCTCACCGCCGTGCTGGCACTGGTCTTTCTGCTGTGGACCCAGGTCGACAGCGGTGACGGCAAGAGCCTGGTGGCGGTCGTCGTGGCCGTGGCCGCGCTGGCCGGCGCCCTGGGGGCGAATCTGCGGGGCCGGGAAGGCTGGGCGTTCGCCCTCTCCGGCGTCACCATCGTGGCCGCCGTGGCGACGCTCTTCCTGTCGCTCTTCCCGAACGTCATGCCGTCGACGCTCAACGGGGACTGGAGTCTCACGGTCACCAACGCCTCGTCGAGCCCGTACACCCTGAAGATCATGACCTGGCTGGCGGCGATCGCCACGCCGCTGGTGATGCTCTACCAGGGCTGGACCTACTGGGTGTTCCGCAAGCGGATCGGCACCCAGCACATCGCGACCGAAGCCGCGCACTGAGTCCGAGGGGAAGGGTGTCTCATGAAGGCCGTCACGGTGACCCGTGATGTTTCACGTGAAACACCCTCTCCGGACCGAAGGGCATGTTTCACGTGAAACCGATCGATCCCCGTCTGCTGCGCTACGCACGCGCCACCCGCCTCTTCCTGATGGCCGTGCTCGGCCTCGGTGCCCTCGGTGCCGGGCTGGTCATCGCGCAGGCCATGCTCATCGCCGAAGTGGTGGTCGGTGCCTTCCAGCACGGCCACTCGGCCTCCGAACTCCGCACCCCCCTCCTGCTGTTGGTGGCCGTCGCCGTCGGACGTGCCCTGGTCTCCTGGCTCACCGAACTCGCGGCGCACCGGGCCAGCGCGGCGGTCAAGTCCGAGCTGCGAGGACGGCTCCTCGACCGGGCGGTCGCCCTCGGCCCGGGCTGGCTGACCGGCCAGCGGACAGGGTCGCTGGTCACGCTCGCCACTCGGGGCGTCGACGCCCTCGACGACTACTTCTCCCGCTATCTGCCGCAGTTGGGGCTCGCGGTGGTCGTGCCGGTCGCGGTGCTGGCACGGATCGTCACCGAGGACTGGGTGTCCGCGGCGATCATCGTCGGGACCCTGCCGCTCATCCCGCTCTTCATGGTCCTGATCGGCTGGGCCACGCAGTCCCGGACGGACCGGCAGTGGAAGCTGCTGTCCCGGCTGTCCGGCCACTTCCTGGACGTGGTCGCCGGACTGCCCACGCTGAAGGTGTTCGGCCGCGCCAAGGCGCAGGCCGAGTCCATCCGTCGGATCACCGGCGAGTACCGGCAGGCGACCATGCGGACCCTGCGGATCGCCTTCCTTTCCTCCTTCGCGCTGGAACTGCTCGCCACCCTGTCGGTGGCACTGGTCGCCGTGACCATCGGCATGCGCCTGGTGCACGGCGACATGGACCTGTACACCGGGCTTGTCATCCTCGTGCTCGCACCCGAGGCGTATCTGCCGCTGCGCCAGGTGGGGGCGCAGTTCCACGCCGCGGCGGAGGGGCTTGCGGCGGCCGAGGAGATCTTCGCCGTGCTGGAGACGCCGGTGCCGGCCCAGGGAGCGGGCGAGGTGCCCGTCGGAGCCTCCCTGGTCTTCGAAGGGGTGGCGGTCCGCTATCCGGCCCGGTCGGCGGACGCGGTCGCCGACGTCTCCTTCACGGTGGGACCCGGGGAGACCGTCGCCCTGGTCGGCCCGAGCGGAGTGGGCAAGTCCACGCTGCTGCACGTGCTGCTGGGGTTCGTACGGCCGACCGGGGGACGGGTCAGGATCGGGGGCACCGACCTTGCCGACATCGACCTGGAGGCCTGGCGTTCGAAGGTCGCGTGGGTGCCGCAACGGCCGCACCTGTACGCCGGGACGATCGCCGAGAACGTACGGCTCGCGCGTCCCGACGCGGACGACGACGCGGTCCGCGGTGCGCTGCGGGACGCGGGGGCCCTGGAGTTCGTGGACGCGTTGCCCGACGGTGCCGGGACCGTGCTCGGTGAGGACGGCGCCGGTCTGTCGGCCGGGCAGCGCCAGCGACTCGCGCTGGCCCGGGCGTTTCTCGCGGACCGCCCTGTGTTGTTGCTGGACGAGCCGACGGCCGCGCTGGACGGGGTGACCGAGGCGCAGGTCGTCTCGGCGGTACGACGGCTCGCCGAGGGGCGGACCGTGCTGCTGGTGGTGCACCGGCCGGCGTTGCTCTCCGCGGCGGACCGGGTGGTCAGGCTCTCCGGAACTGAGGCCCCCAAGGCGCTCGACCCGCAGACGTCCCAGGACCACCGCCTGCTCACCACCCCGCTCGGCCGGCCGGAGAACGAGGCCGACGAGCGGTCCGATGGTCCGGAAGTCGAGGCCGGTGACCACTCTGGTGGGCTGGAAGTCGAGGCCGGTGACCACTCCGGTGGGCTGGAAGGTGAGGCCGACGAGCGCTCTGGTGGGCTGGAAGGTGAGGCCGACGAGCGCTCTGGTGGGCTGGAAGGTGAGGCCGACGAGCGCTCCGGTGGGCTGGAAGGTGAGGCCGACGAGCGCTCTGGTGGGCTGGAAGGTGAGGCCGACGAGCGCTCCGGTGGGCTGGAAGGTGAGGCCGACGAGCG
>NZ_JBEYJU010000160.1:10089-12047 GCF_040703965.1 Streptomyces sp. NPDC006655
GCTTTGCTGGGCTGGAAGGCGCTGCGGGTCAGGGGCTCGGTCGGGTGCGGAAGGCCGGGAGGGACCCGCTTCGGCGAGTTCGCGCCGCGGCCGGGGCCCGGCGGGGGCGGCTGCTGCTCGCCCTCTTGCTCGGCGCTCTCGCGCTCGGCAGTGCCGTCGGACTGATGGCGACCTCCGGCTGGCTGATCTCGCGAGCCTCGCAGCAGCCGCCCGTGCTGTATCTGATGGTCGCCGTGACGGCCACGCGTGCCTTCGGGATCGGACGGGCCGTGTTCCGGTACGGCGAACGGCTGGTGTCGCACGACGCGGTGCTGCGGATGCTGGCCGAGACCCGGGTCGCCGTGTACCGGCGGCTGGAGCGGCTCGCCCCGGCCGGGCTGCGGGCGACCCGGCGGGGCGATCTGCTCAGCAGGCTGGTCGCCGACGTGGACACCCTCCAGGACTACTGGCTGCGCTGGCTGCTGCCCGCCGGTGTCGCCGGGGCCGTGTCCGCCGGGGCCGTGGGGTTCACCGCCTGGCTGCTGCCCGCGGCCGGGGCCGCGCTCGCGGCGGGGCTGCTGGCCGCAGGCGTGGGGGTTCCGCTGGTGACCTCGGCCGTGGCCCGGCGGGCCGAGCACCGGCTGGCGCCCGCCCGGGGACTGCTCGCCACCCGGGTCACCGACCTGCTCACCGGCACCGCCGAGCTGACGGTAGCCGGTGCGCTGCCCGCCCGCAGGGACGAGGCCCGACGGGCCGACGGCACGCTCACCCGGATCGCCTCGCGGGCCGCCACCGCCACCGCGCTCGGGGACGGCCTGACCACCCTCCTGACGGGGCTCACCGTCGCCGCCGCCGCGCTGCTGGGCGCGGAAGGGGTCGCCGACGGCCGGTTGAGCGGGGTGGCGACGGCCGTCGTCGTCCTCACTCCGCTGGCCGCCTTCGAGGCCGTTCTGGGACTGCCGCTGGCCGTGCGGCACCGGCAGCGGGTGCGCAGGAGCGCCGAGCGCATCTACGAGGTGCTGGACGCGCCCGAGCCCGTCCATGAGCCGGAGTGCCCACGGCAGGCCCCGACCACGCCCTTCCCCGTCGTGCTGAAGGGGCTGACGGCCCGGCACCAGGGGCAGGGGCGCGACGCGCTCGCCGGAATCGACCTCACCCTGCGGGAGGGGCGCAGGGTCGCCGTGGTCGGGCCCTCCGGTTCCGGCAAGACGACCCTCGCCCAGGTCCTGCTGCGGTTCCTCGACCCGGACTCGGGCTCCTACACGGTCGCCGGCGTGGACGCGTACGGCATGGACAGCGACGACGTGCGACGGCTGGTCGGACTGTGCGCCCAGGACGCGCACCTCTTCGACAGCTCCGTGCGGGAGAACCTGCTCCTCGCCCGGAAGGACGCCGTCGAGGCGGAGTTGCGGGACGCGCTCGGCCGGGCCCGGCTGCTCGACTGGGTGGACGGGCTGCCCGACGGGCTCGACACCCTGGTCGGCGAGCACGGGGCACGGCTGTCCGGCGGGCAGCGACAGCGGCTGGCGCTCGCCCGGGCACTGCTCGCGGACTTCCCGGTACTGGTCCTGGACGAGCCCGCCGAACATCTCGACCTGCCCACGGCGGACGCGCTCACCACGGATCTGCTGGCGGCCACCGAGGGCCGCACCACGCTGCTCATCACGCATCGGCTGGCGGGCCTGGCCGCGGTGGACGAGGTGATCGTGCTCGACGAGGGCCGGGTGGTGCAGCGCGGGCCGTACGCGGAACTCGCCGCGACGGCCGGGCCGCTGCGCGTGATGGCGGAGCGGGAGGCCGCCGCGGAGTCGCTGCCGGGACCACGGGACCAGGTGCTCCAGGGCCCGGTCGCGGGCTCGGCCCGGACGCCCTAGGGGCCCTTCTGATGGATCTCCGCGGCGTCGCGACGCCCGGCACGCACGCTCGACGCACGGGGTGGCGGGCTAGGTGGCTCCGCCACATGACCCGCCACCCCGCAC
>NZ_JBEYJU010000161.1:0-11551 GCF_040703965.1 Streptomyces sp. NPDC006655
ACCTGACCCGCCACCCCGCACGCCGATCGTACGCACCGAACGCCGCTCCTTCTTCCACGGAGATCCATCAGAAGGGCCCTAACTCGGGCGTTGCCGTGGGGGTCCCCAGGACGAGTCGCCGTCCGGCCCGTCGTCGCCGAGGCGCAGTGCCAGGCGGCTGATGGCGGCCCGGACGCCGTCGCCGTACCCGTCGTCGGCGAGGGCGGCGGCCGCGCCGCGGGCCCGGCGCAGGTGGGTGCGGGCGGCCTCGGTGCGGCCGAGCTTGACGTAGTCGGCGGCGAGGTTGAGATGCAGGGACGGGTAGAAACCGCGCACCTTCGCCGCTTCGGCCCCCTCCCCCGCGGCGTCCCCCTCGCTCGCCCCCCGCACCGCCCGCGCATCTCTCGCCTCGTCCGCCGCGGACAGCGCCCGCAGGTCCCAGGCGAGCTCGTCGGCGGGGTCGTCCTGGGTGTCGGCCAGGTAGTGGGCGAGGGTGCAGCGGTGCAGCGGGTCGCCGTGTTCACCGATCTCCGCCCACAGGTCGAGCAGGCGTCCGCGGGCCTCCTCACGGTCACCGGCGTGGTGCAGCATCACGACCTGCCCGATCCGCGTGAGCACGGCATCCGGTGCCGTCTGCTCCTGTCGGTCCGTCACGGCGTCCTCCGCACTCCTCGACCGTCTCTCCCGACGCTAACCGCCCCCGGCGGCTTCCCCGGGCTCATCGGCACCCGGCCCGCCGTGTCCCCACCGAGTGCCGGACGGTCGGCTCCGGCCCGGGCCGTCAGCCCAGGTTCGGGATCCGCCAGTCGATCGCCTCGTGCCCCTGCGCCGCGACCGCCTCGTTGATCTGGGTGAACGGACGGGAGCCGAAGAACTTCTTCGCGGACAGCGGGGACGGGTGGGCGCCCTGGATCACGACGTGCCGGCTCTCGTCGATCAGCCGGAGCTTCTTCTGGGCATAGCCGCCCCAGAGGACGAAGACCGCCGGGTCGGGCCGGTCGGCGACCGCGCGGATCACCGCGTCCGTGAACTTCTCCCAGCCCTTGTTCTTGTGCGAGTTGGCCTCACCGGCGCGGACCGTGAGCACCGCGTTGAGCAGCAGCACGCCCTGCCGGGCCCACGGCATCAGGTAGCCGTTGTCCGGGACCTCGAGACCCAGCTCCTCCTTCATCTCCTTGTAGATGTTCCGCAGCGACGGCGGGGTACGCACACCGGGGCGGACGGAGAAGCACAGACCGTGGCCCTGGCCCTCGCCGTGATACGGATCCTGGCCGAGGATCAGTACCTTGACCTGGTCGTACGGCGTCGCGTCCAGCGCGGCGAAGACCTCCTCGCGGGGCGGGTAGACGGGACCGTTCGCCCGCTCCTCCTCGACGAACTCGGTCAGCTCCTTGAAATAGGGCTGCTGCAGCTCGTCACCCAGAACCCCGCGCCAGGACTCGGGCAGCATGGCGATGTCGGTCACGTCAACGTCCTCACGAATTGCGGTCACTTGCGGTTCCTGCCGATGCCCAAGAACCTACAGCCGACCACTGACAACCGGTGCCGCCCGGTGGATTCACCAGCTGGTCTTGCGGTGCAGCTCCCACATCATCATGATCGTCGACGGGTCGAGCGCCTGTTCACCGCCGGAGATGTCGTCGCTCGCCGCGACGTACTGGCGGCCCTGCCACAGCGGGATCAGCCGGGCGTCGTCGACGAGGATCTGCTGGGCCTGCCGGAAGTCCTTGACGACCTGGGCCCGGTCGCTCTCGCTCCGCGCGTCGGGCAGCAGCCTGCCGGTGATCACCGGTGACGGGTACGGCGTGCCGAGGGCGTTCTGCTCGCCGACGAAGGGCGCGATGAAGTTGTCGGCGTCGGGGAAGTCCGGGAACCAGCCGCGCCCGAACACCGGGTACTCGCCCTTCTCGTACCCGACGACATAGGTCTTCCAGGGCCGGCTCCTGAGGGTGATGGTGAACAGGCCGGAGTCGTCCAGCTGCTGCTTGAGCTCCTGGAACATCCGGGCGGTCTCGGAGCCGTAGCGGTCGGTGGTGTACCAGAGGGTGAGCGGGACCTTCCGGGTGATGCCGGCGTCGGCGAGGATCTTGCGGGCCTTGGAGGTGCTGGGGTCGCCGTAGTCGTCGAAGAAGCCGGTGGTGTGGCCGGTCAGACCGGCCGGGACCATGGAGTACAGCGGGTCGACGGTGTCCTTGTAGACGGTGTGGGCGATCGCGGCGCGGTCCACGAGCTGGGCGACGGCCTTGCGCACGGCCGGGATTTTGGCCCACGGGTCCTTGGGATTGAACACCAGGTAGCTGATGTCGGTGCCGGCGCCGTCGACCAGTTGCAGATCGGTGGAGGAGTGCGCCTCCAGGGCGACGATGTCGGAGGCGGCGAGACCCCGGTAGGTGACGTCGATGTCCCCGGAGCGCAGGGCCTTGACCATGGTGGCGGAGTCCTGGAAGTAGCGGATGGTCACCGCGTCGTTCTGCCGGTCCGCGCAGCCCTGGTAGTTGTCGTTGCGGACCAGCTCGGCCCGCTTCTGGTCCTCGTACGACCTGAGGGTGTACGGCCCGGAGCCGTGTACCGAGTCGTCCTTGCGCAGGGAGTGCGCGGGGTAGTCGTCGGGGTCGACGATGGACATGGCGGGAGTGGCGAGCACGAACGGGAAGGTGGCGTCGGGCTTGTCGAGGTGGAAGACCACCTCGCGGTCGCCGACCGCCTGCACCCGGTCGAGGCTGCCGAGCAGTCCGGCCGGACCGCTGGGCGCGTTGATGGACCGGATCCTGTCGATGGAGTACTTGACGGCGGCCGCGTCGAGGTGGTCGCCGTCGGCGAACTTCATGCCCGGGCGCAGTTCACAGCGGTAGGTGCGGTTGCCGGTGTCCGTGAAGCCGCAGCTGCTGGCGGCGTCGGGCTGCGGGGTGGCGGCACCGTCGGGGTAGGCGAGCAGCGTCTGGTAGATGTTCCGGAACAGCTCCCAGGAGCCGTCCCACGATCCGGCCGGGTCGAGCGTGCTGGGAGCGCTGGTCGTACCGACCACGATCGGCCCGCCGCCGGCCGCGCTGCTGCCGGAGAAGACGCCGCACCCGGCCACCAGCGACATGGACGCGACCGCGGCGGCTCTTCGCAGGCCTCGGTTCCGGTTGAACACGCGCACGCTCCTCGATCCGCCGTACCAGGGGTCGGCGGCAGACCATACCGCAGCGTTGCGCGCCGTGAACCACCCCGGAAACACGGGCGTTGATCGAGTGTGCTATGACGACGTTGTCACCTCGCCGCGTGGATGCCGCACCGCCGCCCGGGCGTCGCTTCCGTCGTTCCTGTGACGAAATGTCTGTGACGAAGACGACGCCCGGGCGACCGGACGGACCGAGGCGCTGTCAGGCCACCCCGGCGTTGAGGAAGATGCCGCCGTCGACGACGAGCGTCTGGCCTGTGATCCAGTCGGACTGGTCCGAGGTGAGGAACGCGGCGGCGCCGCCGATGTCGGCGGGCACGCCGAGCCGCCCCAGCGGGTAGCCCGCGGCGGCCTCCGCCTCCCGGCCCTCGTACAGGGCCTGCGCGAACTTGGTCTTGACGACGGCGGGGGCGATCGCGTTGACCCGCACGCCCGGCGCGAACTCGTGCGCCAGCTGCTGGGTCAGGTTGATCATCGCGGCCTTGCTGATGCCGTAGGCCCCGATGAACGGCGAGGCCGAAAGCCCGGCGACGGAGGCGATGTTGACGATGGCGCCGCCGTTGTCCTTCTGCCAGGCGTGCCAGGTCTTCTGGGCGAAACCGAGGGCCGAGACCACGTTGGTCTCGAACACCTTGCGGGCGACGTCCAGGTCGAGGTCGGCGATCGGGCCGAACACCGGGTTGGTGCCGGCGTTGTTGACCAGGTAGTCGACGCGGCCGAAGGCCTCCATGGCACGCTCGACGACCTCGCTCTGGTGGGCGACGTCGTGGGCCTTGCCCGCGATGCCGATGACCCGCTCGGAGCCGAGGCTCTCGACGGCCTCCTTGAGGGCGTCCTCGTTGCGGCCGGTGATGGCGACGCGGTCGCCGCGGGCGAGCAGCGCCTCGGCGATGCCGTAACCGATGCCACGGCTGGCGCCGGTGACGACGGCGACCTTGCCGGACAACTCGGGCAGTTCAGTCATGTCCGTGATCCTCAGATCCTCAGTAGTCCCGGGTGGCCTCGGTGCGCCGGCCCTAGTCCAGCGGTCCGCCGGCCACGTACAGGACCTGGCCGGAGACGAAGCCGGCCGCCTCGTTCGTGAAGAAGGCGATGGCGTTGGCGATGTCCTCGGGCTCGCCGACGCGCTGCACCGGGATCTGGGTGGCGGCGGCGGCCTTGAACTCCTCGAAGCCCATCTTCACGCGGTCGGCGGTGGCCTTGGTCATCTCGGTGGCGATGAAGCCGGGGGCGACGGCGTTGGCGGTGATGCCGAACTTGCCGAGCTCGATGGCGAGGGTCTTGGTGAAGCCCTGGAGACCGGCCTTGGCGGCGGAGTAGTTGGCCTGCCCGCGGTTGCCGAGCGCCGAGGAGGAGGACAGGTTGACGATCCGGCCCCAGCCCGCCTCGACCATGTGCTGCTGGACGGCCTTGGCCATCAGGAAGGAGCCGCGCAGGTGCACGTTCAGGACGGTGTCCCAGTCGGACGCGGACATCTTGAACAGCAGGTTGTCGCGGAGGACACCGGCGTTGTTGACCAGGATGGTCGGGGCGCCCAGCTCCTCGACGACCCGCGCGATCGCCGCGGCGACCTGCGCCTCGTCGGAGACGTCGGCACCGACCGCGATCGCCTTGCCGCCGGCCGCGGTGATCTTCTCGACGGTGTCCTTGCAGGCGGCCTCGTCGAGGTCGATCACGGCGACCGCCCGACCCTCGGCGGCCATTCGTACGGCGGTGGCGGCGCCGATCCCGCGTGCGGCACCGGTGACGACGGCCACCCGCTGCTCAGTGCTGGACATTGCTGTTTCTCCTCGCCCTTGAGAGAACCTGGTCGCGGGGGCCGCTGCCGACCTCCCGCCGCGGTGAGCGACCGCTTAGTACCTTCGACAGACGTGACGCTAGAAGCCCTGGCACGCGGTGTCAACGTCACACCGCGCGGTGTGATCCATTACCTCACCAGGAGGTCCAGCAACCGCTGTGTCTCGGCGGCGGCGTCGAGGGTCAGACCGGTGTGCACCGGCCCGGGCTGCACGACCGTCGAGCGGGGCGCGACGAGCCAGCGGAAACGGCGCCCGGGGTCGTCACCCGCCGCGTGTCCCGCCGCGTCGCCGCCCGCGCAGACACCCTCCACCGCCCCGAGCGCGGCCCGCACCCCGGCGACGTCCGCCGCCGGGTCCAGGGCCAGCAGCCGGGCCTCGTCGAGGTGGGTGCGGGCACCGACGTAGGCCTTGGCCCGGCAGTACACGATCACGCCCGCGTTGATGCACTCGCCGCGCTCCACGCGGGGCACGACCCGCAGCAGGGCGTACTCGAAGACGTCCCGGTCGCCGCCCTGGCCGGCCCGGGTGATGTGGCGCTCGGCCACATGCCCGGCCATGTGGATGTGGGTCTCGCTCACGTGGCCCCCTCGATGCCGGTGATGCGCTCATGGATGACGGCGGCCCGGGCCAGCAGCGGCCGGGCGTAGGTGCGCCGCAGGTCGTCGGGCGTGTCGAAGCCGGGCTCGCCGGCCAGCCAGACGTCCGGGATCTCGGCGGTGACCTCGGCGAGCAGGTCCTCGGTGACCAGCCGCGCCAGCTCGGCGGCGGCCGCCCGGACGTCGGGCGCGAAGCCGCTCAGCGCGTGGTCGGCGGCGTCGTACGGGCGGCCGGCAGAGGCCTCGGCCGACGGCCAGTTGTGCTGCCAGATCATGGTGGCGCCGTGGTCGATGAGCCACAGGTCGCCGCGGTGCACCAGGAGGTTGGGGTTGCGCCAGGAGCGGTCGACGTTGTTGACCAGCGCGTCGAACCAGACGATCCGCCCGGCCTCCTCGGAGCTCACGGAGAAGGCGAGCGGGTCGAAGCCGAGGGCGCCGGAGAGGAAGTCCATGCCGAGGTTGCTGCCGCCGCTGCCCCGCAGCAGGTCCTGCACCTGCTGCTCGGGTTCGCCGAGTCCCAGCACCGGGTCGAGTTCGACGGTGACCAGCCGGGGCATCCGGAACCCGAGCCGCCGGGCGAGCTCCCCGCAGACGACCTCGGCGACCAGCGTCTTGCGTCCCTGACCGGCGCCGGTGAACTTCATGACGTAGGTCCCGAAGTCGTCGCCCTCGACGAGCCCCGGCAGCGAGCCGCCCTCGCGCAGGGGGGTGATGTAGCGGGTCGCGGTGACCGCTTTCAGCATTTTCCCAGGCCACCCGTCTCGTTCACCGTGCGATCCACGACCGGTTCCCGGACGTGGGTGAGCAGCATAGTAACCAAGGGTGATCGCGGGCGGAAAAGCCGTCAGAGGGTGAGCAGTTCCTCGTGGAACCCGCCGAAGCCGCGCTCCCGGTCGACCAGGTGGATCTCCAGGATCCAGTGGCAGGCACGGCCCGCCCGGTCGGTGCGGCGCAGGGGGGTGTCGTTGCCGGGGGTGAGGTAGGACTCGACGTCCGCGCCGTCGATCTTCTCGTGCGGGAACTCCCCGACCAGGTGTCCGGCGTGCCAGCCGCCCAGTTCCCAGCCGGCCTCGCGGGCGAGCCGCGCGACCTCGGCGTGCAGCGCGGCACCGGTGATCCGGGGATCGGCCTCGAAGAAGTGTCGGCCTGCCGCGAACACCTCGGGCAGGTCGGCCCGCAGCCGCTGCTTGACCGGGTCGTCGCCGAGGACGAAGGTACGGCCGAAGTCGGCCTCGTACTCCTCGAAGATCGGCCCGAAGTCGGCGAAGACGATGTCGTCCGCGCCGATCACCCGGTCCGGCGGGTTCTCCTTGTACGGCAGCAGGGTGTTCGGGCCGGAGCGCACGATCCGCTTGTGCCAGTGCCGGGTGGTCCCGAACATCTCGTTCGCCAGATCCCGGACCCGGTCGCTGACCGCCCGCTCCCGCTCCCCGGCGGCGACGAGTCCGCGCTCCTCGATCTCCGTGAACAGCAGGGCGGCCTTCGCCTGGGCGTCGAGCAGGCGCGCGGCACGGGTGGGTTCGTCATCAGCCATGGCCCGAACCTAACCAGCCGCGACACCTGCGGCAACGGGATTCGGGAGCCGCCGTGGAACCGCTAACTTGTGGAGTCGCAGTGGTCCCGAATGAACGTAAATCGCCTGTTTCCCTGTCTGCGAGGTGGCCCTTCATGAGCCTGAGCATCCGCAACCAGATCCCCGGCACCGTGGTCACGGTCACCGCCGGTGAGGTGATGGCGACCGTGAAGGTGCGTCTCGACGGCGGTCAGGACCTCACCGCCGCGGTCACCCTGGAGGCGGTCGAGGACCTGGGGCTCGCCGCGGGCTCGGTCGTGCGCGCCCTGGTCAAGTCCACCGAGGTCGCGCTGGCCACCGGCCCGGTCGCGGGGGTGTCCATCCGCAACCAGTTGCCGGGCACGGTCCGGGACGTCGCCACCGGCGGCGCGATGGCCACCGTCAAGGTCACGGTCGACGGCGGCCCCGACCTCACCGCGGCGATCACCAAGGACGCGGTCACCGACCTCGGCCTGACGTCCGGCGCCCAGGTGGTGGCGCTGATCAAGTCGACCGAGGTGGCCCTGGCGACCGCCTGAGTGCGCAGTGCCCCCGTGGAAACGGTCCGACAGGGAACCGACAGCGCCCTTTCACCGCACGCTCATGTCGAGGTGGTCACTATCTGGATGCCGTCTGAACAGGTGGTGCCGGAGGACCGTACCCCTGGACGGACGGATCAACGAGAAGCTTCGCGGAAGGGAACCCCTCACATGACCAGCGCACCGCTCAACCCCTCAGCCGCACCGGGCCGCCGTACCGTCATGGCGGCGGCCGGAGCGGCGGGGCTCGCCGCCGCGCTGACCGCCTGCGGTTCGTCGGACGACACCTCGGGCTCGACCGCCACGAACAACACGGGCGCCGGCGCCACCAACCAGAACAGCAACGGCACGGGCGGTTCGACCGGCACGTCCACCGCAGCGGCCGGCGGCACCGCGCTCGCCAAGACCTCGGACATCCCCGAGGGCGGCGGCACGATCTACAAGGACCAGGCCGTGGTCGTCACCCAGCCGACGTCCGGCACCTACAAGGCGTTCTCCACGAAGTGCCCGCACGCGGGCTGCGCGGTGAGCAGCGTGGCCAACGGCGAGATCGTCTGCCCCTGTCACGGCAGCAAGTTCGCCATCGCGGACGGCAGCGTGAAGCACGGTCCGGCGACGACCGGCCTGACCGCGGCGAAGATCACGGTCGCCGGCGACCAGATCTCGCTGGCCTGACGGTCAGGCCCGTCGGCGCGGGCGCCTGAGGCAGCCGAGCACCTCGTCCGTGGTCGCGACCGTGGCGACCAGCGCGAGGGTGTTGCGGATCATCGCGGGGGTGTAGTCGGAGGGGACCCCCGCGATGGCGTCGGCCGGTACGACGGCCGTGTAGCCCCGGTTCACCGCGTCGAACACCGCATTGGGCACGGCCACGTTGGCCGAGACACCGGTGACGACCAGGGTGCGGCAGCCGAGGTTGCGCAGCAGCGGGTCGACGTCGGTGCCCTGGATCGGCGACAGGCCGTGCAGCCGTCGTACGACGAGGTCCTCCTCCGCGACCTCGATGGGGGGCGCGACGCGCACCGCCGCCGTGCCGGACAGCTGCTGGACGGGCAGCCGCCCGGCGGCGTGGAACAGCCGCGCGTTGCGGTTCGCTCCCCGGCCGTCGGGGCGGCGTTCGGCGATCGCGTGGATCACCTGGACGCCGGTGTCGTGCGCCGCGGCGACCAGCCGGGCGATGTTGGCCAGTGCCCCCGACGCGCGGGCCTCGTGGGCGAGTTCGGGCAGTGCGCCGTCCGGGCCGACCACGCCCTGCTGGCACTCGACGGTGAGCAGCACGGTGCTCGTGGGCTCGAGGAGTTCCGCGAGACGTTCGTACGACGACGGCATGACGCCCCCTTCCGCCTTGGTGCGGGGCGGGTGACACTAACCGCCATCGCGCGGGAACGGAAGAAGAGAAGAGGGGCCGCATGACCGTCACTCAGCGCCGGGGCCGCAAGATCATGATGACGCCCGGTGAGCTGGACGATTTCCTCACCACACAGCGCACCTGCCGGGTCGCGACCGTCTCGGCGTCCGGCGCGCCGCACGTGAGCGCGCTGTGGTTCGCGTGGGACGGCACGTCGCTGTGGCTGTACTCGGTGGTGCGCAGCCAGCGCTGGAAGGACCTGACGCGCGACCCGCGGGTGGCCGTCGTGGTCGACTCGGGCGAGGAGTACGACAGTCTGCGCGGTGTCGAGCTGAAAGGGTCCGTCGAGTTCGTGGGCGAGGTTCCGCGCACCGGCGAACTGGTCGCCGAACTCGACTACGTGGAGACGCTGTTCGCGCGCAAGAACTTCGGTCTTGACGAGATGCCGCACGACGGCAGGCACGCCTGGGCCCGGCTGACCCCGACGAAGACCGCCTCCTGGGACTTCCGCAAGCTCGGCTCCGCGTAGGGCGGTCGAGGAACGCGGACGGTCAGGAGATCGCCTCGGCCGCGCCCCGCAGGGCCTGTACGGCCGCCCGGATCGACGGGCGGCGGTCGGCGTCCGCCCGCCAGACGACGTACACATGGCGGCGCACCCGCTGCTTGAGCGGCACCGTCACGATGCCCTCGGGCACCGGGTGCCGGCCGAGCAGCGGGGCGATGCAGACTCCCAGCCCGGCGGCCACCAGGTTGAGTTGGGTGTGCGTCTCGGCGGCGCGGTGTCCGACGATCGGTTCGACTCCGCGCGAGCGCAGCGTGAACATCAGCCACTCGTGGCAGAACTCGCCCTCGCCCCAGGTGATCCACTCGTCCTCGGCGAACTCCCCCAGGTCCACCTCGTCCCGGCCGGCCAGCCGGTGGCCGGCCGGGAGGGCCACGTCGGCAGGATCGTCCAGCAGGGGCGCCTTGACCAGCCCGTCGGGCAACGGCATCGGCTTATTGTACCAGTCCAGGACCACGGCGAGGTCGAGGTCGCCGCGGACCACCCCGGCGATGCCGCTCTCCGGTTCCAGTTCGCTGGAGCGGACGCGCAGCGCCGGGTGCCGGGTGCGCAGGGCCGCGAGCGCCGCCGGGAAGAGTCCGCGGGCGGCCGTCGGGAACGCCGACAGCCTGAGTTCGCCGACGACCTGGCCGCGGTGCGCCTCCAGGTCGGACTGGGCCAGCTCCACCTGGGAGAGGATGCGGCCCGCGTGCTCGGCGAGCAGCCGGCCGGCGTCGGTGAGCCGGACGCCCCTGCCGTTCCTGGCGAGGAGCTGCTGGTCCACCTCGCGCTCCAGCTTGCCCAGCTGCTGCGAGACCGCCGACGTCGTGACGTGCAGGGCCTCGGCGGCGCCACTGACCGAGCCGTGCCGGGCGAGGGCGTCGAGGGTGCGCAGGCGCTCCAGGTTCAACATGTAAGCGATTCTAAGAGATACCGCGCTCGAAATCTCGATTGTGCTACGACGTCGGCTCCAGCATGGTGGGGGGCATGACCGCCGTGACGACCACCACGACCGCTGCCGGCGAGCCGACGCTCTCCGGCGACCGTTCCCGCCCCCGCCTGGACTGGCGCCTGCGGTTCGGCGCCCTTTCGCTGATCTGGGGCTTCAGCTTCCTGCTGATCAAGGTGGGGACGCAGGGCTACGCCCCGTTCCAGGTCACCCTGGGCAGGCTGGTGTTCGGTACGGCGGTGCTGGCGGCGGCGATGGCGTGGAAGCGGGAGCGGCTGCCGCGCGGGGCCCGCACCTGGGCCCATCTGACGGTCGCCGCGTTCCTGCTGAACGCGCTGCCGTTCTCGCTCTTCGCCTACTCCGAGCTGACCATCCCGTCCACCCTGGCCGGCATCTGCAACGCGACCTCACCGCTGTGGGGCATGGCCCTGTCGCTGGTGGCCCTGTCGGAGGACCGGCCGACCCGGATCCGCTTCGCCGGGCTCGGCCTGGGCTTCCTCGGGGTGCTGACGGTGCTGGGGGCCTGGCAGGGGTTCCACGGCCTGGACGTCACGGGCACGGCGATGGCGCTGCTGGCCTCGCTGAGCTATCCGATCGGCTGGATCTACGTCCGGCGGACACTGGCGGGCACCGGGAACTCGCACCTGTCCATGACCGGTGCGCAGTTGCTGCTCGCGGCCGTTCAACTGGCTCTGGTGACGCCGGCCTTCACCTCCTTCCCCCGGCATGTCTCATGGCTCCCCCTGCTGGCGATCGCCGCGCTGGGCGCGTTGGGCACCGGTCTCGCGGTGCTGATCCAGTACGGGCTGGTCGCCGAAGTGGGCCCGACCACGGCCCAGATGGTCACGTACTTCATCCCGGTCATCGCCACGGCGGCGGGCGTCGCGATACTGGGCGAGTCGCTGCGGTGGAGCACGCCGGTGGGCGCGGTGGTGGTGCTGGCCG
Organism: Streptomyces sp. NPDC006655; assembly: GCF_040703965.1. Classification (NCBI taxonomy): domain Bacteria; kingdom Bacillati; phylum Actinomycetota; class Actinomycetes; order Kitasatosporales; family Streptomycetaceae; genus Streptomyces; species Streptomyces sp. NPDC006655. The sequence goes on from NZ_JBEYJU010000161.1 coordinate 11,409, forward strand.
GGGCCGCGCTCACCCAGGTGCGACCCAAGGGGAGCGCTTCCTGACGACAGGGCTAGGGCCCTTCTGATGGATCTCCGTGGGAGAAGGAGCGGCGTTCGGTGCGTGCGATCGGCGTGCGGGGTGGCGGGTCATGTGGCGGAGCC
>NZ_JBEYJU010000162.1:0-11478 GCF_040703965.1 Streptomyces sp. NPDC006655
GCCCGTCGCCAAGCACATGAGCGACGGCGTCGAGGTCCTCAAGGCCGTCCAGGGCAGGGGCGTGCCCATCCAGATCGGGTACAACCGGCGTTTCGACGCCGGGTTCGTCGCCGCACGCGCCGCGGTGCGGGCGGGCGAACTGGGCAAGCTGCACACCGTGCGCTCCACCACCCTGGACCCCGCGCCGCCCCCGGCCGCCTACGTGGCCGCTTCCGGTGGCATCTTCAGGGACTGTTCCGTGCACGACTTCGACATCATCCGCTGGGTGACCGGCCGCGAGGTCACCGAGGTCTACGCGGTCGGCGGCAACCGGGGCGCCGACTACATCAGGGAGGCGGGTGACGCCGACACCACCGGCGCCATCCTCACACTGGACGACGGGACCATCGCGGTGGTCTCCAACTCCCGGCACAACGCCCGTGGTTACGACGTCCGCATGGAGCTGCACGGCTTTAAGGACTCGATCGCGGTCGGCCTGGAGGACAAGCTCCCGCTGCGCTCGGTCGAGCCCGGCGTGACCTTCCCCGCGGGCACCCCGCACGACTTCTTCATGGACCGGTTCACGGCCGCCTACCGTGCCGAACTCACCGCGTTCACCGAGGTGGTCGCCGGCACCCGGACCTCCCCCTGCACGGTCGAGGACGCCCTGGAGGCGGGCTGGATCGCCGAGGCCTGCACCCTGTCTCTGCACGAGCACCGTCCGGTGACGATCGCAGAGGTGCGCGGAGCCTGACGCCGCGCACGGCGACGGGGCGGCCACCGGGACCGAGCACGCGGTCCGGGTGAGCCGCCCCGTCGTCCTTCTCCCGGTCGCTCAGAGGCCGAAGCGGATGGCGAACTCGTCCGGGTCGTACCTGTCCCGGTCCGGGTCGTGCTGGACCGCCGGCGTGGTCTCCACCATGTCCTCCGGGCGGACCCGCTCGGGCAGGGCGCCGAACCGCTCCCTGCGCCGCCCCGCCTCGGTCGCCGTCTCCTCGTGGCTCATGCTGGTCCTCCCCGTCGTGGCAACGGATCCTGCCGTCACGGGGAGAACGCGCGTGCCCCGACGGGTGTTCCCGAACCCGCCGGGGCACGCGCGGGGCCGCGCGGATCTCTCCGCGCGGCCCCGGGATACGTCTGTCAGGCGCCGCAGGACCGCGGGAACCCGCGGGTCCGTGCCACGAGGGCAGCGGCTTGGGCCGGCCCGGACGTCACGCCTTGCCCTCGGGACCGCTCGCCACCGGGGCGCCGAGGTCCTCCTCTTCCGGGAGTTCCTCGGTGTCCACGCCACGGACCTGGGAGAGCTCGTGCTTCAGGGCGGCCAGCTCGGCACCGCCCGCCATGTGGTTGGTGAGCTCTTCGAGGGTGATGTCGCTGCGCCGGGCGGAGAGTTCGAGGGTGCCGAGGCGCAGCACGCTGAAGTGGTCGCCGACCATGTAGGCGTGGTGCGGGTTGTGGGTGATGAAGATGACGCCCAGGCCGCGTTCGCGGGCGGCGGCGATGTACTTCAGCACGACACCGGACTGCTTGACGCCGAGGGCGGCGGTCGGCTCGTCGAGGATGAGGACGCGGGCGCCGAAGTAGACGGCGCGGGCGATGGCCACGCACTGGCGCTGGCCGCCGGAGAGGGTGCCGATGGGCTGTTCCAGGTCGTCCAGGACGATGCCCATGTTGCGCAGCTCCCGGTCGGCGGTCTCCTTCATCCTGGCGATGTCGAGACGGCGCAGGGGCCAGGGGCCCTTGGTCATCTCGGAGCCGAGGAAGAAGTTGCGCCACACCGGCATCAGCGGGACGGTGGCGAGGTCCTGGTAGACGGTGGCGATGCCCTTGTCGAGGGCGTCGCGCGGGCTGGCGAAGCGCACCGGCTGGCCGTCGACGAGGAGGTCGCCCTCGGTGTGCTGGTGCAGCCCTGAGATGATCTTGATGAGGGTGGACTTGCCGGCGCCGTTGTCACCGAGGACGCAGGTCACCTGGTTGGCGAAGACCTCGAGGTCGACGCCGTGCAGGGCGCGGATGTTGCCGTACGACTTGCCCGTGCCGCGCAGTTCGACGATCGGGCCGCCGTCGGTGGGCGACGTGTCCTGGAGGATGGCGCCGTGCGTTCCTGTCGTGTTGTCTGTCATCGGGTCACCTCCTGGTCGCGGTGCGCTGGACCCACAGGTTGATCATGACGGCGCCGAGCAGCATGACGCCGAGGAAGGCCTTGAACCAGTCGGGGTTCCAGCCGGCGTAGACGATGCCCTGCTGCACCATGCCGAACATGAAGGCGCCGAAGACCGGGCCGATCGCCGAACCGGCGCCGCCGGTGAGCAGGCAGCCGCCGATGACCGCGGCGGAGATGTAGATCAGCTCCTGGCCGACGCCCTCGCCGGACTGCACGGTGTTGAAGGAGAACAGCTGGTGCATGCCGACGAACCAGGCCCCGAAGCCGACCAGCATGAACAGCGAGATCTTGGTGAAGTTCACCGGGACGCCGACCGCGCGGGCGCTGTCCTTGTTGCCGCCGACGGCGAAGATCCAGTTGCCGTACCTGGTGCGCAGCAGGACCCAGGTGGCGACGGCGGCGAAGAACAGCCACCAGAAGATGGTGATCTTCACGTCGACGCCGCCGATGGTGACGGTCGAGGCGAAGATGCTCTTCACCTGGCCGAAGCCGTCCATGTTGCTGATGTCGTCGGTGGCGACGTTGCCGGTGACCAGCTTGGTCACGGCGAGGTTCACACCCTGGAGGATCAGGAAGCTGCCCAGGGTGATGAGGAAGCTGGGCAGTCCGGTGCGGACCACCAGCCAGCCGTTGAGGGCGCCGATGGCGAGCGACACGACGAGCGCGGCGATCACGCCGACCCACACGTTCATGGACAGCTGGTAGGCCAGCATGCTCGCGGTCAGCGCGGAGGTGACCACCGCGACACCGGCCGAGAGGTCGAACTCGCCGCCGATCATCAGCAGGGCCACCGGGATCGCCATGATCCCGATCGTCGACGACTGGTAGAGGATGTTCGCCATCGAACTGGCTTCGCGCACCGGCGGCGCGGCGACCAGGAAGAAGACGTAGACCGCGACGGCGCCCAGGAAGACACCCACCTCGGGGCGGGCCAACAGCCGCAGGGCCAGGGGCCGTTGTGCGGTACGGCCGTCCTTCACCGGCGAGCCGGGGGCCGGCGGTGTCGCCACCGCCGGCGCTGGCTGCTGACTCATACCGATCACCGTGTGCCCTTCGCGGCGAACTGGGCGACCTTCTCGACGTTGGACTTGTCGACGAAGGCCGGACCGGTCAGGACCGGCTGCTCGCCACCGCCGCTGTAGTTGCCGTTGTTCTTGTAGAGCCACAGCGAGTCGACCGCGAGGTAGCCCTGGAGGTAGGGCTGCTGGTCCACGGCGAACTCGATGGTGCCCTTGCTGATGGCGCCGGTCAGGTCCTTGTTCAGGTCGAAGGTGGCGATCTTGGCCTTGCTGCCCGCGTCGGACACCGACTGCACGGCGATCAGCGCGATGGGGGCGCCGAGGGTGACCACGTGGTCGACGGCGCCGTCCTGCTTGAGCTTGGCGGTGATCGTCGACTTGACCGAGGTCGGCGAGGTGCCGTCGACGTACAGGGTCTCCGTCGTCCCGGAGAACGTCTTCTTCACGCCGTCGCAGCGCTGGGTGAGGCCGACGTTGCCCTGCTCCTGGATGACGCAGACGACCTTCTTGGCGCCCTCCGTGTTCAGCCGGTTGCCGAGCGCCTCGCCCGCGACCGTCTCGTCCTGGCCGAAGAACTGGAGCAGACCGAGCTTCTTCCAGTCGCTCAGGCCGGAGTTGAGCCCCACGACCGGGATGTTCGCCGAGCCCGCCTTGGAGATGACGTCCTTCATCGCGTCCGGCTTGGCGAGGGTGACGGCGATCCCGTCGACCTTCTGGTCGATCGCGTTCTGCACCAGGTTGGCCTGGTTGCCGGCGTTCGGGTCGGCCGAGTAGACCAGCTTGATGTTGTCCTTGGCCGCGGCCGCCTCGGCACCCTTGCGGACGATGTCCCAGAAGGTGTCGCCGGGCGCCTGGTGGGTGACGAGCGCGACCGTCATGCGGGGGGTGCTCGCCTTGCCCGCGGAGGCGGCCGCGCCGCCCTCCTCGGACTTCTTTCCTCCGGTGCTGCTGGAGCAGCCGGTGAGAGCCAGGGCGGCCGCCGCGGCCGCGGCGACGAAGGGGGCCAGTTTCCGCGTACGGGTACGGGTTGAGCGGTCCATCTTTCCTGCACCTCACTGTGCGCCGGGGGAAAAGGGGGATCTCGGGGATCCCGTGCCGGACCGGGCCGAAAAGTGACGGTCCGAGCCGGTGCTGCGTGTTGGGACGGGATACAAGTCCCTGTGCGGCCCGCTGTCAATACTTTGTTAAGACATCATTTCACGCTCAGGTCCGAATGTAAGTACAAACCATTGACAGCGCGCCCCGCCCCGATCTACACCTGAGGGGCATCCCGCCCGTCCCGAGGCCCGTACGCAGGCGATCCCTACCCGCTCCCGCCGGGTGTACCCCCCGCCCCCGCCCTAATGAGGTCCCCATGAGCCAGCCGACCACCCGCCTGACCGTCGCTCAGGCACTGGTGCGGTTCCTGTCCGCCCAGTACACCGAGCGCGACGGCGTCCGGCACCGGCTGATCGCCGGCACCTGGGGCATCTTCGGCCACGGCAACGTGGCCGGGATCGGCCAGGCGCTCCTCGAGTACGGCGACGTCATGCCGTACCACCAGGGCCGCAACGAACAGGCCATGGTGCACGCGGCCGTGGCCCACGCCCGGCAGCTGGACCGGCTCTCCGCACAGGCGGTGACCACGTCCATCGGTCCGGGCGCCACCAACCTGGTGACCGGCGCGGCCCTCGCCACCATCAACCGCCTGCCGGTGCTGCTGCTGCCCGGCGACTACTTCGCGAGCCACGCCCCCGACCCGCTGCTGCAACAGCTGGAGCACCCGACCGAGTTCGACGTCTCGGTCAACGACACCCTGCGTCCGGTCTCGCGCTACTTCGACCGGGTCACCCGCGCCGAGGCGCTGATCCCCTCCGCCCTGAACGCGATGCGCGTGCTCGCCGACCCGGCCGAGACCGGCGCGGTCACCCTCGCCCTCCCCCAGGACGTCCAGGCGGAGGCCTACGACTGGCCGGAGGAGTTCTTCGCCGACCGCGTCTGGCGGGTGCGGCGGCCGGCCCCCGACCCGGTCGAGCTGACGGCCGCGGCAGCCGCCGTGCGGGCCGCCAGGCGCCCGTTGATCGTGGCGGGCGGCGGAGTCCACCACAGCCGCGCGGAGGACGCCCTGAGGGCCCTCGTGGAGGCCACGGGCATCCCGGTCGCCTCGACCCAGGCGGGCAAGGGCTCGCTGCGCCACGACCACCCGGCCGATCTGGGCGGTGTCGGGCACACCGGGACCGCCGTCGCCGACGACCTGGCCCGCACCGCCGACCTGGTCATCGGCGTCGGCACCCGCTACTCGGACTTCACCACGGCCTCCGGCACCCTCTTCCAGAACCCGGCCGTCCGCTTCCTGAACCTGAACATCACCGGACTCGACGCCCACAAGCAGTCCGCGCACCCTCTGGTCTGCGACGCGCGCGCCGGGCTCACGGCCCTCGCCGAGGCCCTCGCCGGGCACCGGGTGGCCGCGGAGTACGTGGCCGAGTACCGGGCGGGCAAGGAGCGCTGGGAGGCGGTCGTCGAGGCGGCCTACCGCGCGGACGACGAGGACGCCGTACCCACCCAGACCCAGGTGCTCGGCGCCCTCGACGCGGTGGTCGGCGATGACGACGTTGTCATCAACGCGGCCGGTTCGCTCCCGGGCGACCTGCACAAGCTGTGGCGGGCCCGCTCGCCGCGCCAGTACCACCTGGAGTACGGCTACTCGTGCATGGGGTACGAGATCCCGGCGGGCATCGGCGTCCAGCAGGCCGCGCCGGACGTGGCCGTCTGGTCGCTGGTCGGCGACGGCACCTACCTGATGATGCCGACCGAGATCGTCACCGCCGTCCAGGAGGGCCTGCCGGTCAACCTGGTCCTCATCCAGAACCACGGCTACGCCTCCATCGGCGGCCTCTCCGAGACGGTGGGCGGCGAGCGGTTCGGCACCGCCTACCGGTACCGGGCCGCCGACGGCACCTTCTCCGGCGCCCCGCTGCCGGTCGACCTCGCCGCCAACGCGGCCAGCCTGGGCATGGAGGTGCTGCGCGCCAAGACGGTGCGGGAGCTGCGCGAGGCGCTGTCCGCGGCCCGCGCGAGCGACCGGCCCACGTGCGTGTACGTGGAGACGGACCCGGCGACCGGCGCTCCGCCCGCCGAGGCGTGGTGGGACGTGCCGGTCGCCGAGACGGCGTCCCGCGAGGCCGCCGTGCACGCCCGTGCGGACTACGACCGGCAGGTCGCCGGCCGCGTGAGGCACCTGTGACCCCCCGAACCCCGGAAGGAGGTCTCCCGGTGGCCAGAACCGGTGATTCCGTCCGCGTCGCGACCGTCTCGGCGCTCGACTCCCTGGACTTCGCCCTGGACCGGGGCAGCCCGGTGCCCCTCTACTACCAGCTCGCCCAGCAGTTGGAGGAGGCCATCGAGCACGGCGTCCTGGCGCCGGGCAACCTCCTGGGCAACGAGATCGACCTGTCGGTGCGGCTCGGTCTGTCCCGGCCCACGGTCCGCCAGGCCATCCAGTCACTGGTCGACAAGGGCCTGCTCGTACGCCGCCGGGGCGTGGGCACCCAGGTGGTGCACAGCCAGGTCAAGCGCCCGCTGGAGCTGAGCAGCCTCTACGACGACCTGGAGTCGGCCGGGCAGGGCCCGACCACCCGGGTGCTGCGCAACGAGCGGATCCCCGCGACCGCCGAGGTGGCCGCGGCGCTCGGCATCGCGGAGGGCGCGGAGGTGGTGGTCCTGGAGCGGCTGCGCTGCACCCACGGCCAGCCGGTGGCGTTCCTGTGCAACTACCTGCCCGCGGCCCTGCTCGACCTGGAGACGGAGCGTCTGGAGTCGACCGGCCTGTACCGGATGATGCGCACGGCCGGCATCACCCTGCACAGCGCCCGGCAGACCGTGGGCGCCCGCAGCGCGACCGCCGAGGAGGCCGCCCGGCTGGACGAGCAGGCGGGCGCCGCCCTGCTCACCATGCGCCGCACGGCCTACGACGACACCGGCCGGCCGGTGGAGTACGGCAGCCACGTCTACCGGGCGTCCCGGTACGCCTTCGACTTCCAGTTGCTCGTCCGACCGTAGCCGGGAGCAGCAGGTCCGGGGGTGTGAAACCAACATGCCCGCACACGAGCCCCCACGGAGTTTGTCCGGTGGGGGCTCGGTCGTCCCGCTTTGTTCAACAAACCGGCAGACAACCATGACGATTACGTTTCGGGCAAGAGACGGGCGAGAGAGCCGCAGGCTATTGACGCATGAGCGGACAAGCGGTTGTTATTGCGCCCACGATGTTCGGCCGAGTTGGTTTCTGATCGGTTTCGGGACCTTTCGAAGATCAGCTCTTCCCCTTGCCGAACCCTGTTACCCAGGAGCCGCCATGCGCATCTCCCCGTCCGGTCTTCACGTGCCGGGTCCGAGCCGCCGTAACGTCCTGCGTGGGGCCGGCTCTGCCGCCCTCCTCGCCGGTGCCGGCATACCCCTGCTGTCCGCCTGCGGAAGCAGCGGGTCCTCCTCCGACCCGAAGACCGTCAGCCTCGGCTCCAACTCGTCCGACGCGGTGCCGAAGAAGGCGTTCGCGGAGATCTACGCGGCCTTCACCAAGCAGTCCGGCATCAAGGTCGACGTCAACACGAAGGACCACAACACCTTCCAGGAGCAGATCAACTCCTACCTGCAGGGCACGCCGGACGACGTGTTCACCTGGTTCGCCGGTTACCGCATGCAGTTCTTCGCGGCCAAGAACCTGGCCTCGCCGATCGACGACGTGTGGGCGAAGATCGGGGACAACTTCCCCGACGCGATGAAGCAGCTCAGCAAGGGCGAGGACGGCAAGTACTACTTCGTCCCGCTGTACACGTACCCGTGGGCGGTCTTCTACCGCAAGAGCGTCTTCCAGGCGAAGGGCTACGAAGTCCCCACCACCTGGGACGCGTTCGTCGCCCTGTGCAAGAAGATGAAGGGCGACGGCCTGGTCCCGATCGCCTTCGGCGACAAGGACGCCTGGCCGGCGATGGGCACCTTCGACCAGATCAACTTCCGCCTCAACGGCTACGACTTCCACAAGTCCCTGATGGCGGGCAAGGAGTCCTGGACCGACCCCAAGGTCAAGGCCGTCTTCGACCACTGGGCCGAGATCCTCCCCTACCACCAGGACGGCTTCATGGGCCGCACCTGGCAGGACGCCGCCCAGACCCTGGTCTCCAAGAAGGCCGGCATGTACGTCCTCGGTTCCTTCGTGGGCCAGCAGTTCACCAACAAGGCCGATCTGGACGACCTCGACTTCTTCGCCTTCCCGGAGCTCAACTCCGCGTACGGCCAGGACACCGTCGAGGCGCCCACCGACGGCTTCATGGTCAGCAAGTCCCCGAAGAACCACGACGGTGTCGTCAAGCTCATGGAGTACCTCGGCACCCCCGAGGCCGAGCAGATCTACCTCAAGGCCGACAACAGCGTGGTGGCCGCCTCCAGCAAGGCCGACACCTCGTCGTACACCGCGCTGCAGAAGAAGGCGTACACGATGATCAGCGGCGCCAAGAACCTCACCCAGTTCATGGACCGCGACTCCCGCCCGGACTTCACCTCCACGGTGATGCAGCCCGGTCTGCAGAAGTTCCTGCAGAACCCCAAGGGGATCGACAGCCTGCTCTCGTCCATCGAGCGCCAGAAGAAGACCATCTTCGCCTCCCAGTGAGCTCTGGAATGACCACCGATACCCCCACGAAGTCCCAGGAGGCGGCCGCCGTGCCGCCTCCTGGGCGCGCGTCCGAGAAGAAGCGGATCCGGCAGGGGCACAAGCGCCTGCTGACCCGCCGCGACCGGATCACGCTCGCCTTCATGGCGGGCGTGCCGACGATCCTGCACGTTCTCCTGGTCTGGGTGACCGCCCTGGCCTCGATCCTCCTCGCCTTCACCACCTGGGACGGCATCGGCTTCGACTCCATCAAGTGGGTCGGGCTGGACAACTTCAAACAGCTCTTCGCCGACAACCCGCAGTTCTGGCCCGCGGTCCAGCACAACGTCATCTGGTTCGTCGTGCTCATCCTGATCCCGACGCCGTTCGGCCTGTTCCTGGCCGTACAGCTGGACAAGAAGATCAGGTTCACCCGGATCTACCAGACCGCGTTCTTCCTGCCGGTCGTCATCTCGATGGCCTGCATCGGGTTCGTCTGGCAGCTGATCTACAACCCGGACACGGGTCTGATCAACAGCATCATCGGCGCCAACAAGCCGGGCCACTACATCGACTGGATCGGTGACCCGAAGCTCAACCTGTGGGCCGTGCTGATCGCCGCGTCCTGGCGGCACGCCGGCTACATGATGATCCTGTACCTGGCCGGTCTCAAGAGCGTCGACCCGTCGCTGCGGGAGGCCTCGGCCCTGGACGGCGCCAACGAGTGGCAGACGTTCAAGAACGTCATCTTCCCGACCCTGCGCCCGACCAACACGGTCGTCCTGGTCGTGACCATCATCGAGGCGCTGCGCGCCTTCGACCTGGTCTTCGTCTTCAACAAGGGCGCCCAGGGAACCGAGTTGCTCTCCATCCTGGTGACCAACAACATCATCGGCGAGTCCAGCCGGATCGGTTACGGCTCCGCCATCGCGGTGGTCCTGCTGGTCATCTCGCTGATCGTGATCATTCCCTACCTGATCGCGACCTTCCGGAAGGAGCGGCGCGCATGAGCACCGTGAGCGCGCTGGCCAAGCAGCGCAACCCGATCCGCCCGGCCCGCGTCCTGCTGCACGTGTTCCTCGCCGGGGCGGCCCTGGCCTGGCTCGCCCCGCTGCTGTGGGCGGTCTTCTCGGCCATGCGCCCCTACAGCGAGACCAGCGCGCGCGGCTACCTGTCCTGGCCGCACACGCTGAACTTCGACAACTTCAAGAACGCGTTCACGCAGTCGGACATGACCCACTACTTCACGAACACGTTGATCATCGCGGTCCCGGCCGTGCTGCTCACGCTGTTCCTGTCGTCGATGGTCGCGTTCTACGTCAGCCGGTTCGACTTCCGGGTCAACCTGGCGCTGCTGCTGGTGTTCACCGCGGGCAACCTGCTCCCCCAGCAGGTCATCATCACCCCGCTGTACCGGCTGTACCTGCTGACCAACCTGCCGGGCATCACCCAGAGCGGCAAGCTGTACGACTCGGCGCTCGGCCTGGTGCTGATCCACGTCGCGTTCCAGTCCGGGTTCTGCGCGTTCGTGCTGTCGAACTACATGCGCTCGCTCCCGCACGAGCTGACCGAGGCCGCGCTGGTGGACGGCGCCTCGGTGTGGCGGCTGTACTGGCAGATCACGCTGCCGCTGTGCCGGCCCGCCATGGCGGCCCTGGCGACCCTGCTGTCGATCTGGATCTACAACGACTTCTTCTGGGCGCTGGTGCTGATCTCGACCGGTGAGAACATGCCGATCACCTCGGCGCTGAACAACCTCTCCGGCCAGTACTTCACCGACCCGAACCTGGTCGCCGCCGGCTCGCTGCTCACCGCGATCCCGACACTGATCGTGTACTTCGTGCTCCAGAAGCAGTTCGTCAGCGGTCTGACCCTGGGCTCCGCGAAGGGCTGACCCGGCTCGCTGGGCCGGGTGCCTGCGCACTCGGCCACCCGTGAAAGAGAACCCCGTGCACATCTCGTTCACCCCGGCCGCCGCCGTGCCGGTGGACACGCGCACCGCCCGTGTCCACGAGGAGGGCTGGCAGTCCTGGTCGCCGAGCGGCTCCTACGCCCTCGGGGCCGCGCCCCACCGCCCGACGAACGACAACCGGGCGACCGTCTGCCACCGCCCCGGCCGCACCGTGCCGGCCGGGGCCTTCCAGGGCGAGGGCCTGCTGGCGCTCGACCCGGGCGACGGCTCCCCGGTCCGGCTCTGGGCGGCGCCGGACCCGCTGCACGAGGTGCCGTCGATCCGCCTCACGGTCGCGGGCGGTGTCGCCGAGGTGGCGGCCGACGGCCCGGTCAAGGAGTGGACCGGCACGGGCCTCCAGTCCGTGCTGGCCGAGTGGGCCGACTCGCTCGCCCTGCCGGCCCCGCGCCCCGCGCCGACCGTCTGGTGCTCCTGGCACGCGTACTTCACGGCCGTCACCGAGGACGACGTCCACGAGAACCTGCGGGCGATGGACACCCTCGACCTGCCGATCGACGTGGTGCAGATCGACGACGGCCCCCAGAGGGCGCTGGGCGACTGGCTGACCCTCTCGGACGGGTTCCGCTCCCGGCAGGGCGTCGCGGACACCATCCGCGCCCGCGGCCGCCGGGCGGGCATCTGGACGGCGCCCTTCCTGGTCGCCCCGGCGAGCGAACTCGCCGCGAGGCACCCGGACTGGCTGGTCCGTGACCCCGACGGCGGCCCGCTGCACGCGGGC
>NZ_JBEYJU010000163.1:0-11219 GCF_040703965.1 Streptomyces sp. NPDC006655
CATTCCGAACCCGGAAGCTAAGCCTCACAGCGCCGATGGTACTGCAGGGGGGACCCTGTGGGAGAGTAGGACGCCGCCGAACAAATATTGGGAAAGGCCCACGCCATATGGCGTGGGCCTTTTCGCGTTTATGCTCGACCGTATGCGCTATGACCTGGTCATCTTCGACAACGACGGCGTCCTCGTGGACAGCGAGCCCATCTCCAATCGGCTGCTCGCCGGATATCTGACCGAACTGGGCCACCCCACCTCCTACGAGGACTCCATACGGGACTACATGGGGTCCGCGATGCACCGGGTCCACGAGCTCGTCGAGGAGCGCACCGGACGGCGTCTGCCGGACGACTTCGACGACGTCTTCCATGCTCGGGTGTTCGCCGCCTTCGAGCGGGAGTTGAAGCCCGTCGCCGGGGCGGCGGAACTGCTGGAGCGACTGGCGGCGGACGGGGTGCCGTACTGCGTGGCGTCGTCCGGGAGTCATGAGCGGATCCGGGTGGGGCACCGGACGACCGGGCTGGACCGGTGGTTCGACGCGTCACGGGTCTTCAGTTCGCAGGACGTGGGCCGGGGGAAGCCGGCGCCGGACCTCTTCCTGTACGCGGCCGAGCGGATGGGGGTCGCGCCGGGGCGCTGCGCCGTCGTGGAGGACAGCCCGCTGGGGGTGCGGGCGGCGGTCGCGGCCGGGATGGACGTGTACGGGTTCACCGCCATGACACCGGCCGACCGGCTGCGGGGCGCGAGCCAACTCTTCTCCGACCTGGGGCACTTGGCCGACCTGCTGGAATGACCGACGGCAGCGCCTCGGCGCTGACAATTGTCATGCCGACCTCCGGACGTTCGTTCCTACTGCGGGACCCCGTCCGGACGCGAAGCTGAGGGCATGACGAAGACGACGAACACCGGGTCCCTGAACAAGCGGCAGCAGGGCGTGCTGGAGAACCTCCGGCCGCTGCTCGTGGACGTGGCGGTACCCCTCGGGTCGTACTACTTCTTCAAGGGGGCCTTCGGGATGAGCACCTTCGCGGCGCTCGCCTGGAGCAGCGTGGTGCCGGCCGTACGGACGGTGTGGGGGGTGGTCAGGGAGCGCAGGGCCAACGGGCTGGCGGCGCTGATCCTGGTCGTGAACGTGGTCGGGCTGGCGCTCAGTTTCGTCTCCGGGGATCCGCGGCTGATGCTCGCCAAGGACGGCGCGGTGAGCAGCACGGTCGGCATCGGGATCCTGGTGTCGGTGGCCCTGGGGAAGCCGATGATGACGGCGGGGCTCAGGCCCTTCCTGCTGAAGGGGGACCCGGCCCGGGAGGCGGCCTGGGAGCGGCTGGCGGCCGGCACCGCGACCGGGTCGGCGGAGTTCCTGCGCAAGGAGCGGGTCTTCTCCGTCATCTGGGGCGTGATCCTGGTCGCGGAGTGCGTCGCCCGGGTCGTCGGCGCCTACACGATCCCCGTGGCCACCATGGTCTGGCTGGGCTCGGTCTTCCTGGTCGTCGCCATCACCCTCGGGATGGTGGTCTGCGGTGGCGCGGCCGCCGAGCCGATGGCCCGCCTGATCACCGACGAGGTGAAGCGCCAGGAGGCCGCGCAGGAGCGGGAGCTCGCGGTCGCCGCCTGAGCGGCAGCCGGCCAGGAGACGCCGGGCAGCCGCTCAGGGGCTGCCCGCGGCCGCCCGGGAGGCTGCGGTTGAAGCTGAAGGAAATTCATCTTTGGCTGGATCTACCCACGAGTACGCCGGGGCCCTACGCTCGCCGCCATGACAGATGTGCTGCGGCGCGGTAGGGCCTCGTTGGCGTTCAGCTTCTTCACCCAGGGCGCCACCTTCGCGCTGCTGGTGACGCGCATCCCCGCCATCCAGGACCGGTACGGCGTCTCCGACGCGCTGCTGCCGGTCTTCCTCGCCGCCGTGCCGATCCTGGCCGGGGTCGGCAGTGTCACCACCGAGCAGCTGGTGAAGCGCATCCGCCCCAGCCGGCTGCTGCGCTGGTCCCAGCCCGTGGTGATGCTGGCGCTGCTCGGTGTCGGGTCGGGCGGGCACATGGCCGAGCTGGCGGTGGCGCTGGGCGTGTTCGGGCTCGCCGTGGGCGCGCTGGACGCGTCCATGAACATGCTCGGGGTGAGCCTTCAGCGGACGTACGGGCGGAGCATCATGCTCAGCTTCCACGCCGCGTACAGCCTCGGCGGGATCCTGGGGGCCTCGCTGGCGTGGGTGGGGGCGCACTGGCATCTGGCGCTGTGGGTGTCGTACCTGCCGGTCGTGGCGGTGCTGTTGCCGGCGGCGCTGGTGGGGAGCCGGTGGTACGTGGACGGCGATCCCGCGCCGGTGGCGGACGGGGCGGCCGGGGGCGCCGGTGGCGGTGTCGTCTTCAAGGTGCTGCTGCCGCTGTGCCTGGTGATGACGTTCGCCTATATCGGGGACTCGACGGTCTCCAACTGGAGTGCGAAGTACCTGAAGGACGTGCTGGGGAGCAGCGAGCAGCTGGCGACCGTGCCGTACAACGTGTACATGGTGACCACGCTGGTCGGGCGGGCCATCGGGGACTTCGGGGTGCGGCGGTTCGGGGCCGTGACCGTCGTGCGGCTGGGTGCGCTGGTGGCGGCCGCCGGGTTCGCGGTGGTGGCGGTCGCGCCCGGGGCGTGGGTCGGGATGGCCGGGTTCACTCTGCTGGGGCTGGGCTTGTGCGTGCTGGTGCCGCAGACCTTCGCGGCGGCGGGGAGGTTGTTCCCGGGGGCTTCGGACGCGGCCATCGCCCGCTTGAACGTCTTCAACTACGTCGGCTTCCTGATCGGTTCGCCGTTGGTGGGTGCGCTGGGCGACGCGTGGAGTTATCGCGGGGCGATGCTGGTGCCGATGGTGTTGGTGCTGGTGACGTTGGTGTACGCCCGTTCGTTCGCGACCAGGTCGGACCGATACGGTGGCGGTCATGAGCGGCCGCGCACAGCTGATGTGGGACGAGGCAGTAACGGGCTATGACTTCGGTCCGGGCCATCCGATGGATCCGGTCCGGCTGGCGTTGACCCGGAGTCTGGTCGGCGCCTTCGGGCTCGACCGGGCGGTGGAGGTCGTCGCGGCGAAGCCGGCCGGGGAGTCGACGCTGCGGCTGGTGCACCGGGAGGACTACGTCGAGGCCGTGAAGGCGGCTTCGGCGGATCCCGCGGGGGCCGACCAGTCGTACGGTCTCGGGACGGTGGACGATCCCGCCTTCGCGGGGATGCACGAGGTGTCCGCGCTGATCGCGGGGCAGTCGGTGGCGGCCGCGGAGGCGGTGTGGCGCGGGGACGCCGAGCACGCCGTGAACTTCGCGGGCGGGCTGCACCACGCGATGCCGGGGGCCGCGTCCGGGTTCTGCGTCTACAACGACCCCGCGCTGGCGATCGCGCGGCTGCTGGAGCTCGGTGCCGAGCGGATCGCCTATGTGGATGTCGACGTGCACCACGGGGACGGGGTGCAGGCGGCGTTCTGGGAGGATCCGCGGGTCCTGACGATCTCGCTGCACGAGCACCCCCGGACGTTGTTCCCCCAGACCGGGTGGCCCGACGAGGTGGGCGCCGGGGCGGGGGAGGGGTCCGCGGTGAACGTGGCGTTGCCGGCGGGGACCGGGGACGCCGGGTGGGTGCGGGCGTTCCACGCCGTGGTGCCGGAACTGCTCGCCGACTTCCGGCCGCAGGTGCTGGTGACGCAGCACGGCGCGGACACGCACTTCGAGGATCCGCTGGCCCACCTGGCCGTCTCGCTGGACGCGCAGCGGGCCGTGCAGGTGGCCTGCCATGAGCTGGCGCACGAGTACGCCGGCGGGAAGTGGGTCGCGCTGGGGGGCGGGGGGTACGAGGTGGTGGACGTCGTGCCGCGGTCCTGGACGCATCTGGTGGCGATCGCGGCGGGGCGGGAGATCGAGCCGGAGACGCTGGTGCCGGAGGAGTGGCGGCAGGAGGTGTTCGCCCGGACCCGGCAGTTGGGGCCGGGCCGGATGACGGACGGGCGGTGGCCGGTGGGGTGGGCGTCGTGGGACGCCGGGTACGACCCCGCGGACCGGCTGGACCAGGCGGTGCTGGCCACGCGCCGCGCCGCGTTCCCGCTGCGGGGGCTGCTGACGTAGCGGTGTCCAGCCGTCGTGCTGGGCGCTGGGCGGTGTGCGGTTGGGTGCTCGGCGTGGGGCGCTAGGCGGTGTGCGCTGGGCGTGGGGCGCTCGGCGGTGTGCGCTGGGCGGTGTGCGCTGGGCATGGGGCGCTCGGCGTTGGACGTCGGGCGTCGGACGTCGGACGTCGGGCGTCGGACGTCGGGCGTTGGGCCAAGCGTGGGGTGTTCTTCTGTTTCCGGGTTCTTCCGGGACCGGGTGCGTCACCATCTCAGCCGTGTCGGACGTCGGTGAGCTTCGTGCGTATCTGGTGGCTGTCGGGCTTGCCGGGGCGGTGGCCACCTCCCGGGAGCGGAGTCTGCACCGGTATCGGTTGTTCGCGGCTCGGGACCCCCGGGTGTTGATCGGGATCGATCCGCAAGGAGTCTGGACCGAGCGTGAGTTGGTTCGGCTGATGGCGGGGAAGTGCGGGGTTTCGGACGATCCCGGGTTCGTTTCAGGGCATGATGTGATCGACCCGGAACGTACGGTGGCTGCTCTGGACGCGTTCGCCGAGCGGGTGCGGGATGCCGCCCGGCGGCGCGTGCCCGTGCTGTTCGGGACCGGGCACCCGCACCGGCTGATCGGTTTCTACGCCGCTCTGGCGGACGCGCTGTCGGCGGCGGGATGTGAGGTCCTCACCCCTGCGCAGGGTCGCTGTGTCGACATAACGACCCGGTTCGGTCTACGTACGTGCTCCCTCGATTACGTACAAGGTGTCGGGTTGGTGCGGGAATCGGGAGGTGAACGCCCCGGTTGTGCGCCGGGGACGCACACGCACTCGCCGCTGCCGGTTCGGCTGGCGCTGGAGGCCGCCGCGACGGATGGCGGGCCGCTGCCCGAGCTCGTGGTAGGGGACCACGGCTGGGTCTGCGGTGCAGGTCAGCTCGGGTTCGAGGCCATTGGTCTGGCGGATGTCGACGATCCCGCGGTCTTCGTGGGCGAGGCCGAGGGGGTGGTGTCGGTGGCCGTTCCGGTTGATGACGGAGTGCGGTCCGACTACTACATGCCTCTCACCCGCTACGTACTCAATCGAGCGTGTCTGTCACAGTAGGCCGCCGATGGGTGCACCTCTTCCCCACTCGCATCACCCGCCCCTACATTGGGGAGTGAGCACGCAACGACGAAGAGTCACCGGAAGGGGAAGCCGGTGGCCCGTCGAGTGCGGAAGGTTCGGGTGTGTGACATGGCTGCAGACCAGAGGCCTCTGAACGAGGTCGTGTTCCTTACCGTGGCGGAGGTCGCCGCGGTGATGCGAGTGTCGAAGATGACCGTGTACCGGCTGGTGCACAGCGGTCATCTGCCCGCGATCCGGGTGGGGCGGTCCTTCCGCGTCCCCGAGCAAGCGGTACACGAGTACCTTCGCGAGAGCTATGTGGGGGTCGAGACCGCCTGACGACGGTTCCGGGACCTCCCCGGAACACCTCGATTACGACCTCAGCGCTCGGGCGGGTAGGCTAGCCCCTCGTAGGTCGTATGGGCCCATGGCGCCCAGCACCGAGTGATGAGAAGTGAGCGAGGGTAGTCGTGGGCTCTGTTATCAAGAAGCGGCGCAAGCGGATGGCCAAGAAGAAGCACCGCAAGCTGCTCAAGCGCACGCGCGTTCAGCGTCGTAACAAGAAGTAATTACGGCGCCGAGCCGCGAGAGCTTGTGTGTGACCCCCCACCCGTACGGTGGGGGGTCACACGCATTTTCCGGCCGTCGCGGCTCGTCGTTGCCTGTCGGGGGTCATGCCGCAGCACCATCGACCCGCTAAGTTGGCCCGCATACGGGAACACGGAAGAAAGGCGCTGATCTTGGGAAAGGTCGTGCTCGTGACCGGAGTGGCCCGTCAGCTCGGGGGCCGGTTCGTACGGCGCGTTCAGCGTGACCCCGAAGTGGAGCGGGTCGTCGCCGTGGACGCGGTGCCGCCGGAGCACCACCTGGGCGGGGCGGACTTCATCCAGACGGACATCCGGCAGCCCTCCATCGCCCGGGTGCTGGCCGAGAGCGGTGCCGACACCGTCGTCCACATGGACGTGACGGGGACGCCGCTCGGCAGCGGCAGCCGGACCAGCGTCAAAGAGACCAACGTCATCGGGACGATGCAGCTGCTCGGCGCCTGTCAGAAGTCGCCGAACGTGAAGCGGCTGGTGATCAAGTCCAGTACGAACGTGTACGGCTCCGCGCCCAAGGACCCGGCCGTCTTCACGGAGACGACCCCGCCGAAATCGCTGCCCAGCGGCGGGTTCGCGAAGGACACCGTGGAGGTGGAGGGATACGTGCGCGGGTTCGCCAGGAGGCGGCCCGACGTGGCGGTGTGCGTGCTGCGGTTCGCCAACATCCTCGGTCCGACGGCGGACACCCCGCTCGCGTCCTACTTCTCGCTGCCCGTGCTGCCCACCGTCTTCGGCTACGACCCGCGGCTCCAGTTCGTGCATGAGGACGACGTCATCGAGGTGCTGCGGATCGCCTCGCGCGAGCCCGCGCGCGGGACGCTCAACAGCGGCACGTTCAACATCGCCGGTGACGGTGTGCTGCTGCTCTCGCAGTGCTCGAGGCGGCTGGGGCGGCCCACCGTGCCGCTGCTGCTGCCCGCGGTCACCTGGGCCGGCTCGCTGGTGCGGACCCTCGGCATGAGCGACTTCTCGCCCGAGCAGATCCGGCTGCTGACGCACGGCCGGGTGGTGGACACCGTCCAGATGCGCGAGACGCTGGGGTTCCGGCCGAGGTACACGACGGCGCAGGCGTTCGCGGACTTCGTGCGCGCCCAGGACCCGGGGCTGCTGCCGCCCGGGGCCGTGGCCGCGGCCGTCGACCGGATCGCCGCGCTGCACGGCGGGAACACGGTGACGAGGACTCCGGCGGGGTCCTCGACGAAGACCCCGACCCAGAGCGCCAACTGAGGAGCGCAACAACGATGGCGGACGCCAAGGTCATTCCGTTCGACGACGACCGGTCCCGCGGGGCTGCCGCCCAGCGGCCGGCCCGGCGCCGGGGTGTGGGCGGCCGGCGCAAGGTCGGCGGTGAGCAGGCGGGGGCGCGTGAGTCCGAGGCGGGACGCGAGCCGGGGGCGGTCCGTGAGGTCCAGCCCCTCGCGGGGCGGATCCCCGCGCAGGAGGATGTGCAGGTGACCCGGGAGAACCCTGAGGCGGGTGCGGAGCAGCCGCCGCACGACGAGGCCGGCCTGGAGCGGCGTGTCGCGCGCGGGCTGGCGTTCCTGCGGCGGCGGCTGACCGGGGACTACGAGGTCGACGACTTCGGCTACGACGAGGAGCTGACCGACCAGGTCCTGATGTCCCTGCTGCGGCCGGTGTACGAGAAGTACTTCCGCGTCGACGTGAAGGGCATGGAGAACATCCCGGCCGAGGGCGGTGCGCTGATCGTCGCCAACCACTCGGGGACGCTGCCGTTGGACGGCCTGATGATGCAGGTGGCCGTGCACGATCACCATCCGGCGAATCGTCACCTCAGGCTGCTCGCGGCGGATCTGGTGTTCGTGCTGCCGGTGGTGAACGAGCTGGCGCGCAAGCTCGGGCACACGCTCGCGTGCGCGGAGGACGCCGGGCGGCTGCTGGGGCAGGGGGAGCTGGTCGGGGTGATGCCGGAGGGGTTCAAGGGCATCGGGAAGCCGTTCAGCGAGCGGTACAAGCTCCAGCGGTTCGGGCGGGGCGGGTTCGTGTCGACCGCGTTGCGGCAGGGGGTGCCGATCATTCCCTGCTCGATCGTGGGGGCGGAGGAGATCTACCCGATGATCGGCAACGCGAAGACGCTGGCTCGGGTGCTGGGGATCCCGTACTTCCCGCTGACGCCGACGTTTCCCTGGCTGGGGCCGGCGGGGGCGGTGCCGCTGCCGACGAAGTGGACGATCCAGTTCGGGGAGCCGATTCGGACCGACGGGTATCCGCCGGAGGCGGCGGACGATCCGATGCTGATGTTCAACCTGACGGATCAGGTGCGCGAGCAGATTCAGCACACGCTGTACAAGTTGCTCGTGCAGCGGAGGTCGGTCTTCTTCTGAGGCGTTGCGACAAAGCCCCGCGCCTCCGAACGGGGGGCGCGGGGCTTTGCGTTTCTCGGTTGCGCGTTTCTCAGTTGCCGGTGTTCTCGCTGTCGATGCCGAGGCCCGGTAGCAGGCCGGGGAGGAGCGGGGGCAGGGTGACGTCCGGGGCGCTGGACGAGGACTTCGACGGGGACGGGGTGCTCGGGCCCGTCTTCGGGGGGTCCAGGAGGCCGCCCGTGGCACCACCGATCAGCCCGTCGTCGCCGCTGCTGCCGGAGGCCGAGCCGCTGGGGGTGCCGGTGCTGGACTCGTGGCCCGTGGACGAGCTGCCGGAGGACGACGGGGCCGTCGACCGGTGGCGGCCGGGGGAGCCGGTGGACGTCGTGCCCGAGCCCTGGCCGCTGGTGCCGCCTCCGGTGTGCTGCGGCGGCTGCGGGAGCAGCGACTGCAGCGGGGCGACCTCTTCGTCTATGGCGGCGAAGACCGACGTCACCTGCTGGCTGACGTCGCCGAGCTGGACCGGGAGCCGCTCGCGCAGGGCGCCCCAGGCCTGGCGGTGGGACTGGGCGAAGGCGGACAGGGCCTGGATGGGGCCCAGCGAGTCCGGGTCGCGTTCGTAGGCCTCGTGGAGCAGGCGGTGGCCCTCGGTGACGTCGTGCTGCATGCCGGACAGCGTGCGCCGGATCTCGCCGATCGACTCGTGGTCGAGATGGCCGCCGCGGTCCCGCTCCATCAGCCGGCGGGCCTCCATCAGCCGGGTCGAGGCCTGGTCGAGGTAGGTCTGACCGCGCTGGTCGTCACCGTCGGACAGGTAGTTGAGCTTGAAGTCCTCGATGCCGCGTTTTAGGCCGTACAGCGAGTCGCCGGGCAGGGCGTCGGAACTGGCCGCGGCCACCCCGCCGAAGGCTCCGGCGGCCACGCCGACGCTCAGGCCGCCCGCGGCGAGCCCCTTGGTCAGCCGGGAACGCGGTCGCAACCTGCCCAGCGGACTGGCCCGATGCGCGCCCTTCGAACTGCCGGAGCGCTGTCCGGGCACCGCCGAGTCCGCCGCCCCACCCAGGGTGCCCTCCGCCAGCATGGCCTCCATCGCGGCCACCAGCCGGGCCCGCTGCACGACCTTGACCTCAGGGTCGAGCTCCGGTTTGGGCAGTGCGGCGAGCCCCGTCGCCAGGGCCAGCAGTTCGCCCTGCTCGGTCGGTTCAGCCCGGTCCGGTGTGGCCGGTGCGTCGCCCACCGGTCCCTCGGACCGCTCGGCCGCCGGGTCCCGGTCGGGCTGCTCCTCCAGGGCCTGGGCGAAGGCGTTCGCCCGCCGGTGTGCCGATACGTTCGCGATCACTGGCGGCACCTCCTCTCGTCATGACGGTCGACTCCCCAGGGGGTCCTGAGGGTTGCACGCCCTCGACCGGACCACACGATCGTGTGATCAGGGACTTGCTGGACGTGACCACAGGGAGCCTGTATCCCGCACAACGAGCGGCTCGGCACTTGGGTTACGGACGAGCGGAGATCGGCTGAGAAAGGCAACAGGCTTTGACGGAACGTGAGTTGACCGTCGCCGAGGGTGGCCGCCTCAGCGCGCGTCCTCCGGGAGGAGCCGGGCGAGGGTGCGCACGGCGCGGTACTGGAGGGTCTTGATGGCGCCCTCGTTCTTGCCCATCACCCGGGCGGTCTCGGCCACCGAGAGGCCCTGGAGGAAGCGGAGCGTCACGCACTCCTGCTGCTGGGGGTTGAGGCGTCGTACGGCGTCGAGCAGTGCGGCGTTGGAGAGGGACTCCAGGACGGAGTCCTCCGGGGAGCGCTCGACCTCGTTGGCGTCGAGCATCTCGCCGGTGGTGACCTCCAGGCGGAAGCGGCTCGACTTGAAGTGGTCGGCGACCAGGTTGCGGGCGATGGTGACCAGCCAGGCGCCGAAGTCGCGGCCCTGCCAGGTGAAGGTGCCGATCCGCCTGAGCGCGCGCAGGAACGTCTCGCTGGTGAGGTCCTCGGCGGTCGCCTTGCCACCCACGCGGTAGTAGATGTAGCGGTAGACGGTGTCGCTGTACTGGTCGTAGAGGCGGCCGAAGGCGTCGGACTCGCCGGCCTGGGCGCGCTCCACGAGGTCCATCATCCGGGCGCTGTCGCTGTCCGCGGCCGGACGGCGGGCGGGGGTGGCGGTGCCGGTCGAACGGCCGCGTCTGCCGACCGCGGCGCCGCCGTCGGCCAGTGCGTAGCACGGGCCCACGGGGGCGGTGGAGGCGAAGGCGGGGACGGCGTACGCGGTGGGGACGAGGCCGCGCAGCGTCTCTTTGACCGTCGCGACTGTTGCGCGCAGCGTAGCCAGGCCCGAGGCGTCAACCCCGACGTGTGGGTACACGGGACTCCCAGAGGCAGAGCTTTCATCACGTGCAGTGCGGAACCGTTCACCCGTCGTGGCGACGGAGGGGTACCGGTTTGCGTCTGAGGAGAATAACGCTTCGTGCAGGCACTGCTACACCGAGTTGCTCAAATCGTCGATTGCGTCGCTTCTCTTACCGATTTGAGCCAGTTCAGGTGCCGCAGAGTGACTGATTGTTGATCAGAAAGGGGCGTTTTCAGGCGGAGTCGAGGGCGTGTTGGGGCAGCCGCGCGATAATTCGGGCGCGCGAGGCCCGGTGTCCCGTCGGGGCCGCGGGGAACGGCGCGAACCCGCCGCGCACGGGCCGCCCCGGTCCCGGCCCCCGCCCGACGGGACGACCCGGCGCCGCACAGGACGATGCCGCGCCCCACCCACGCCCGCATCCGAGCCTCGCGGAGGCCCGGCGCGGCAGGGGGTTCCGCCGGTCGCGGTGATCTCGCGTGGGGTGTTCCGTGTGGGTGTGCGGGCGCTGGCGCGGCAGGTGGGTTCCCGCGCTGCCCAGGGGCCGGGCGCGCCAGGGTCGTGGTGGGCAGGGGAGGGGGCCGGACGTCACGGCGGTGCGCGGGGTGGATTCCCGCCTCACCCGCGCCGGCCGGCCGAGCCGCGCGGAGGCCCGCCGCGGCAGGGGTCTCCGCCGGTCGCGGTGACGTTTTTGCCGGGGTCGGTGGGGCGGGGGCCGCTAGAAGGTCGATGAAGATCTTGGTGAGAGCTTCTCCCACTCGTCCAGCAGCCGGCCACGGTGAACCCTCCAGTTGTCGC
>NZ_JBEYJU010000164.1:0-11191 GCF_040703965.1 Streptomyces sp. NPDC006655
CCCATCATAAACACCAAAACCCCCCAACCACATACCCTTGGTGTGTTTCGGGCAGTACCGTGTTTTCCCTGCCCCACCGCCGCGGGGGGGGCCGGCCCCCCCCCCCCCCCCGGCTCCGTCGTTCTCGCCTTTCGAATGACTCAGGACGACCTGGCGGAGCACATTGACGGTGCTCATCGCATACCCGCCCCACGCGGTAGTAGGCACGGCCGTGGCGTCGCGCCCTGCGGTCAGCTCGTCCGGGTGACCCGAGTCACTGTCGCCACCCCCACCATTTCCATACGCCGTATGGTTATCCTGGCAGGGCGATTCCATACAGCGTATGGAACTGTTTGACCGGACAACGCCAGACCGAAAGGAACGATCATGAAGAAGCTCACCAGGCGGATCGCTGCCGCTGTTTCCTCCGTGGCTGTCGCGGGTGTCGCCGTTGTGGGTGCCGGGGGCACCGCTTCGGCCGCGACTCCCGCATCCGTGCACGTACAGCGGTCAGCCGTCGGCACCGACGCCGCCGACCACCGTTGGGACCACGGCGTCGGCTACCTGATCGAGCAGGGCTACTGCTGGGACGCAAACCGTGGCTGGCACCACGACGACCGTGTCACCGACTCGTCCCGGTACAGCCGCGACGGCCGCTGTTACCGCTGGGACGGCGAGGGGCGCGGGTGGAAGTCCGACAGGTCGTACCGGCACGACTCGAACCGCTACGAGCGCGACGGGCGGGACGGGGACCACCGCGACCAGTACCGCGTCGACCGGGACCACCTCGGCCGGGACCACCTCGGCCGGGACCACTACGATCGGGACCACTACGACCGGAACCCCGGTAACCAGTGAGACAGGTACGGCTTGTGCCCATGGGCCGCGTACCCCTTGCCCTGATGCCTGCCGGCGGCAGGGATGCGACCGCTGGTCAAGGATCAGTGGTCCCCTGACCGCCGCCCGGGCGGGCGATCGAGTGAAATCTGTTCCTCTTGCCGATACCGACCGGCGCCCGATCCTGCTACAACCCCTCTTCCTCCGATGCCTTTTCGCTGCCGGAACCGGCAGGACGCAACCGAGGCAGGGGATGCCTTGGAGTGAATACCGATGGAGTCTCTGAGGACCGTGGTTCAAGGACTGACCGCGCAGCTCGTCGTCTCGCGCGCCTACCCGCTCCCCCTGTGTGTGCGTCTGCAGTACGAGCCCGCCGATCCCTATGTCGTCCGTGCCGCCTTCTTCTCTCACAGCGACGAGCCGGTCGAATGGGTCCTGGGGCGTGATCTCCTGGCCGATGGGCTGACAGGTTCCGCAGGTCGTGGGGACGTCCGGATCTGGTCGGCCGTCGGCAGTGGCGACCAGGCGATGTACATCTCTCTCCGGTCTCGCGCGGGCACCGCCCTGCTCGAGGTTCCCGTGCAGGACGTCAAGGCATTCCTGGAGCGCACGGAGGCTCTGGTGCCACGGGGCACCGAGGCCGGGCGCATCGACTGGGATGTCGAACTGGCGCGCCTTCTCTCGCAAAGCTGACCACTGACCATCCACGCTCAGACAGAAAAGGAACGAGTGTCCATGTCCCAGTACCAGCTCCGTGTCTACACGCTGTGCGGCCCGGAGGCGCTCGTCGCCTACGAGAACATCTGGTCCAAGCACATCCCCGGTATGGCGAAGTACCGGATCACCACGCACGGCATCTGGACGGAGCCTGCGGCTTTCGGAAGTGAGATGCCCCAGCTGTACGCCCTCGTCTCCTACAGGGACGGCGACGACGCGCAGGAACGGCTGCTGGCGTACCTGGCCGGCCCGGAATTCAGCGCCGACATGGAGGGCTTCGATCTCGGCCAGATCGTCGGCGTCACCGAGACCGCGCTGACGCCCACCTCCGACTCACCCTTGCGCTGACGGTTCCCGCGCGGCCGGCACTTCGGCCTGGGTTCTGTCGTCCGAATCACTCAGGCGAGGGCGGCGACCAGCAGGGCGAAGGCGCCGATGAGGACGGCGACGCGGACATAGTGCCAGCGGTCCCAGCGGTTCATCTGCTCCCTCCAGTCCTCCGGCCGGTTCTCGGGGGTCCACGTCTTGCCCCGGTTGTTGATCGGGACGAGCAGCAGGATCGACATGATCACGCTGACCATCAGCAGCGCGGCGCCGGCGACGACCAGGCCGGTGCCCTCGTGGTGCCGCCCGGCGACGGCCCAGACCGCGCAGAGGACGACCGAGCCGATGTACCAGACCGGCATCACGGCGCCGAGCATCCGGCCGCCATGGCTTCGGCCGAGTTGGCCGGCGCCGCCGGGGAGGGCGTCGAGAATCCGGTTGATGACGAAGGCGACGGAGAACTCCACCCCCACCATCAGGCCGACGACCACCGTGGTAACGACCTCAACTGCGTTGAGCATGATGCCCCCTCCAGAATCTAGCGTTGCTAGCCGCGGAGATGACGCTACTGCTGCCACCGCTCGATTGTCTAGCAGTGCTAGATTCATAAGTGTGCCGCCGATACGCATCGAGTACAGCCGGCGCGTCCTCCACAGCCACTTCCGCGGCAAGCGCGAAGTCATCGGTGCCGTCTGTTCACCGAGGTGTTCTGGGCGGCGCTGCACGGCCTCGCGACCCTCACCCGGGCGAGACCACTGCCGCCGGAGGAAACCGAACGGAGGACGGAACTGCTGGTGGACCGGCTCGCCGGGCTCTGACGTACCGTCCCGACGGACACACAGCGGGGGTCGTCGCCCCCTGTCTGCCTGCGGCATCGCCATGGGGGGGTGAGCGAGCACGGTGAAGCGTGGTGCATCCGGCGCCCATCCGAGGGCTTGCCGTGACGGATTCAGCGAGCGGAGCCGGCGATCCGTCGGGTGGCGACGTTGATGCGGTTCCACGCGTTGGCTGAGGCGATCGCCATCGCCAGTGCCGCCAGACTCGACGCGTCGAAGTGCTCGGCGGCCTGATCCCAGACGTCGTCGGGTACGCCTTCGGGATTGTCGGCGATGCGGGTGACCGCTTCCGTCAGGGCCAGAGCCGCACGTTCCTGGTCGGTGAAGAACGGGGCCTCACGCCAGGCCGCCACGGCCCACAGCCGCTCGAGCCCTTCGCCTGCCTCATGGGCCCGGTGCGCATGCAGATCCACACACGTGGCGCACCCGTTGGTCTGCCCGCTCCGCAGCCCGACACGTTCCAGGATGTGCCGGGGGACGCCGCTGCCCTGCAGGAACTCTTCCATGGCGACCATCGCCTGGTGGCCGCCGCCTGCGACGCGGTACACGTCGGCCATCCGTGCTTGCATCCTCTTCTCCGTCTCCGACAGGGACCTCACGGGCATGTGTGTTCGGTTCGGTTGCCGCTCTTTGGGCATCGCCGCCTCTGCGGGTGTCAGTCGACGTGCGTCGCGACGAGATTGTCGCGGCCGGGTGGCTGCCAGCCGAGGATCGGGGTGAGCGCGTTGAGGACGGTCGAATCGGGGGTGAGGCGGAGCAGTAGGTCGCGCATGGCGGTGGCGGGCTTCGAGTGCCACTGAGCGGCGACGCCGATCCGGTGCGAGCGACGGGCGATCAGCTGGGTGCGAGGGCGTCGGCACCGGTCGTAGGCCGCCAGCGCCGTCTCCGCGTCGGCATGGGTGTCCAGGAGCAGAGCCAGCGTGACCGCGTCCTCCAGCGCCTCTCCACCAATGCCTGCTCGCGGACATGGCCTCCCACGCCCAGCGCGCGCATCCCGTTGGGCCAGAGCGACAGCCCCGCCCCCACTTCGCCGAAGGTGGCGGCGCGCTCCAGTACCTTCACCTGCCGGCCGCGCCGAGCCAGCGCGACGCCGGCCGCCAGACCGCCGATCCCGGCGCCGACCACGATCGCGGAGCGTTGCCCGGCACCGTCGGCGTGTGCTGCCTTGCCCATCGCCCTCTCCCTCTACATCTGTAGTGGACGCCCGGAGACTCTACACTTGTAGAGCCCCAGGTCCGGCCGCGAAGGGAAACTGGTGACCCACACCATGCTCCGGCGCCAACAGCTGGCTGACGCCGCGATCCGCACCCTGGCCCGTTCCGGTATGCGCGGACTCACCCACCGCGCGGTCGACCAGACCGCCGAGGTCCCGACGGGTTCGTGCTCGTACCACTTCCGCACGCGCCAAGAGCTCCTGCAAGCCGCCGTCGAGCGTCTGGCCGAACTGGACATCGCCGAGATCGACGAGCGTCCCGCCCTCACCGGGCCCGCCGGCATCGACCAGATCGCCGAAGCCACTGCGGGCCTCATCGAGCACTGGACCACCGGTGGGCGCGAACGCATGCTGGCGCGCTACGAGTTGGCTCTGGAAGCACCCCGACGCCCCGAGATCAGCGCGCCCCTGCACGCCGCGGGCAGTCGCCACCGGGCCATAGCCGAGAACATGCTCGCCGCCGCGGGCTCCCCCGCGCCGGCGGCACACGCGAACGCGTTCGTGGCCCTCCTCGACGGCATACTCTTCAACCAGCTCACCGCAGCAGCCCCGCACCGGCTCACGCGCGAGCAGCTACGCCGAACCCTCCTCGACCTGCTCCACACCTACGCCGCTCCTTGAGCCCTCTGCGACTGTGATCAACGGCTTGATCCGCCGAACACGGGCACCTTCTGGCGCCGCCGTCGCCCACCGTGGTCGGCGAAGCGTGGGGAAGTAAGGCGTGACCCGCTCCGAGGAATCGAAGGGCGGGGACCTTGTCGGACGGACGGCCTGGCTCGCTTCGCGGCCGCAAGCCGATACACCTAGGACCAACCTCGCATTGCGGCGTCCACGACGGCGTTCACGGTGTCGCGTCCCAGGTGGTTCCCGACGAAGAAGCGCTCGAAGAACAGCGGCCCGGCGGTGGCCATGGCGAATGTCTCGGGGGTGACGTCGGGCCGGAGCTGGCCGCGTTCCACGGCTCTGGTGACCGCGGGACGCAGGGCGTCGGCGATCTGGTTCAGCAGTGAATCCCGGAGGCGGCGCATACCTTCGTCGTGCCGTGAGCCCCCGAGGACCGCGGCGAGGACGGCCCCCGATTGCTCGTCGTCCCACCGCTCGGCGAGCACGTTCAGACGGTAAGTGAGCTCCGCTCGCGGATCGTTGCCCGAAGCGGCCCGAAGCTCCTCGGGGACCGGAGGCAGCGGGGGCATGCCGGCCTCCAGCGCGGCCAGGCGGAGGTCGAGAAGGCTCGGCCAGTGCCGGTAGACGGTTGCCCTGCCCACGCCGGCACGAGTCGCAACCGTTTGATGTGTCACGGCCTCCAGTCCCCCTTCCGTGAGCAACGCGGTGGCCGCCGCGACCATGGCCTCACGGCTGCGCAAGAGACGCGGATCTGTTCGATCTTCCACCTGGTACACCTTCCGCTGGTAGAACCCGAGCCGCTGCCACTATGGCGCATCCCTCGAGCAAGGGAGGGGAGCCGCAAAGAGCCGCAAAGACCCTGTTCACGCACCCTCGCCCCGGCGGTAGAGGAGGGAGGTGACGACCAGGTCGGCCTCAGCCGGCACACGGCGACACTCGGCGCTCACGGGCGGGAGCCCAGGAACAAGCCGACGACCATGGTCGTTTCGCGGGTCGGCGTCGGCACACGGCTGACCTGTAGCGGCTGTCGCCCGACTGCGGGCGCGCCTCAGGCCGACTGGCTCGATGGCCGGGCGTGCCGGCCGTCACGACCGGCGGTGAGGCGGCCCTCCAGGCCCGTGATCAGTGTGTCCATCACCAGACGGAACATGTGGTCCTGGTCAGGGCCTTCGGGAGCCGCACTCGTAGAGCCAGGGCCTGGGTCCGCGGCCCCGTCTTCGTCGGCTTCAGGGCCGTGGGACGTGAGGGTCGACCACTGGTGGAGAGCGCCGTTGAGTTCCGCGGTGAGGACACCGATGACGACGGCCACCATCAGCGCGGCGACCTCCGTGACCTCTGACCGCGGCACACCGGCAGCGGCCACGACGGCGGTGAGGGTGGTCCAGAACGGGTCGTTGGGCTGGATGAAGTCCGGCTGGTGGCTGAACGAGTAGGCCAGCAGCTTGGGGTGACGGTGCGCCAGGGTCCGGAAGTCCGTGGAGAGCAGACGGATCCGCTCCTGCCAGGGAGCGTCCTCCAGGGGCACGGTGCGGAACTGCGCTCCGACCATTCTCGTCACGCCGCGCAGCACCGCTTCCTTGTTCGGCACGTGGTGGTACAGCGACATCGGGTTCGCGTCGAGCTCGGTGGCGAGTTTGCGCATGGTGAGCGCCTCGACCCCGTCGGCGTCGATGAGCCGCAGGGCGGCGGCATAGATCCCGGCCTCCGTCAGAGGCACGTCTCTCTTCCTCGTTCCCCGCGGAGGACGTCTCACCTTCTTTTCCATACCTCGTACGGTAGCAGTTCCGTACAGAGTATGGAATGAGCTTCACCACAGTCCGACCTGGACTTCCGGGGTTGCGCTCGACTTTCCATACCGCGTACGGTTCCAATTCCATACGGCGTATGTTTCCGTACGGCGCCACGGCATCGACCCACGCGGCGCGCCCTTGCCCCCCTCCACCCCCTCCGCGGAGGAGCACGACATGGCCACGCACTCCGCGAACGACCTTCGCCCCATCCGGTCCCCACGAGGGGTCCCCCTGCTCGGCCACACGCCGCAGATCCCCGACACCAACCCGTTCGGGTACTTCGCCGAACTGTCCAAGCAGTTCCCCGAGGGCATCTACGGCATGGACATCGCCGGTATCGAGCAGGTCTTCGTCTATGACCCCGACCTGGTGGCCGAGGTCAGCGACGAGACGCGGTTCTTCAAGCAGATCGACAAGACGCCGCTGGCCCATGTCCGGGACTACTCGAGGTGAAGGCCGCCGGCGTCTGCCTCTCCGACGTCCACCTGCTCGACGGCTCCCTCGTCCCGCTGTTCGCCACCTCCGACACCATCACCGTCGGCCACGAGGTCTCCGGTGTGATCCACACCCTCGGCCCCGACCTCAAGCGCGGCCTGCCCGTCGGCACCCGCGTCACCCTCGAGGCCGGCAAGACCTGCGGCACGTGCGCCGGATGCGTGCGCCGCCGCCCCTGCACCCAGATGCTCACCGCCGGCATCGACTACGACGGCGGCTGGGCCGAGTACGTGATCGCCCGCGAGGACACCCTCATCCCCATCCCCGACAGCCTCCCCTTCGACCAGGCCGCGATCATCCCCGACGCGGTCTCCACCCCCTACGCCGCCGTCGTCGCCACCGCGGGCGTCCGTGCCGCCCAGTCCGTCGGCGTCTGGGGCGTGGGCGGAGTCGGCGCACACAACGTACGCCTCGCCCGCCTGGTCGGCGCCGCCCCGATCATCGCCGTCGACCCGCTGGCCGGCGCCCGCGAACGCGCCCTGGCCTTCGGCGCCGACTACGCCCTGGACCCGGCCGCCCCCGACTTCGCCGACCAGGTCCGCGCGGCCACCGGCGGACGCGGCCTCGACTTCGCCTTCGACTGCGCCGGCGTCCCCGCCGTCCGTGACCAGGCCGCCTCCGTGCTCGGCCTGGGCGGCTCCCTGATCCTGGTGGGCATCACACCCCGGCCGCTGACCATCACCGAGGGCCTGACCTTCAACTACCTGCAGAAGCAGGTGCGCGGCCACTACGGCGGCTTCCCCGAGTCCGTCTCCGAGCTGGTGCAGCTGACCGCGGCCGGACGCCTCGACCTGGCCCCCTCCATCACCGACCACATCCCGCTCGTCGAGGCCGCCGACGCCCTCCACCGACTGGAGAACAAGATCGGCGACCCGATCCGCCTCATCCTCGTCCCCTGACCCTCGTCAGCAGGACGACAAGCCACCCCGGGCAGGGGTGAGGGGCGCCGGTGCGTGAGGGAGCACCGGCGCCCACTGCTTTCGGCAACTGCGGGAGGACCCGGACGCGAGTCTCGACAGCATCTCTCGCCCAAGCACTGGAAGCACTCGTGCTGGCCCTCGCCGAGAAGAACGCCGCAGGCCCGTGCGCGGACCCCACCGATCAGGCCGCGGCAACCGCGTTCCTCGTCGCCGCCGGCGGAGCACCACCGAGGGCGGACAGGCCGCGGTCGCGCAGGATCCGCATGAGTTCCGGGTGCGCGTCGGCCATCCGGGCGGTCAGCCGGAAGCCGACCGCGACCAGTTCGCTCGGGTCGTCGACGCCTGCCACGCGCTCGTCGACGACCTGCCCGAACTCCTCCAACGCGTCCGTCACCGCCGCGTCGAACAGCTCCGTCTTCGACTCGAAGCGGTGGGAGAAGGACCCGAAGCCCACGTCGGCGCGCTCGGCGATGGCCTGAATGCTCGCGCTCGTGTCCCCGGTCTGCGCGAGGATCTGCCGGGCCGCGCGGACGAGCGCCTGGCGGGTCTCAAGACGGCGTCGCTCGAAGCGGTTCCTGGGCGGGGCTGACGTCGCCATGCGGCCCAGTGCAACCGTCGCATCGGCCCGGTCGTACCGCTGTGCGGCGGCCTGGCCGGTATCGGGCTGGTACCTCGTGCTCCTTGCCGACCTGTGACCCGTCTCGGCGGCCACTCGTCCTGTTAGCGAGCCCGCGGCGGGGCTGGCAGACTGAATCTGTGTTTCCGCTGATGGTCGCGGCGGATCAGATCGCGTCCTCGTCACTCACAGGCGCCAGTGTCGTCTCGTCCTGTGCACTGGTCTTCACCGTCGCGTCGTTCTGGTGGCTCAACGCCAGGCAGGGACGCCTGAAGGCGTGGGAGCCTCATTCCTTCGCGGCGATCGTGCACGGTTCCATGGCGCGCCTGCGGCTCCCGCTCGTCCTGCACAACACCGGCCCCAAGCCCATAGTGGTCCAAGACCTGATCCTGACCTTCCCTGACGAGCCCGCCTCGCATCTGCCGCTCCTGTGGGTGTCCTCTCCGTCCAGTCTCCGGCCGGGGCCACACGAGGAAGCGAAGCTGCCGGCCGGGTTCGTGGTGGGCGGCAGGGAAGCGCAACAGCTCTTCCTCGAGTTCGAGGCACCGTTTTCCGGATTCGCCCCGGAGGCCCGTGACTACCAGGCACAGATACAAATGAGGGTCGGCCACCGCAAGGGGTGGCGCCCTCTGCTGACTTTCACCTTGAGGGCTGCCAACATCGTCGATCCCGATCGGTACACCGTCTACGACAACGCGCCCATCGAACTGACGAAGGAAGACCAGAAGAGGGCAGATGCTGCGCTCCTGGAGCTGCTGGACGGGGAGGGGGACGCATCCGCTCCGGGCGAGAGGAAACAGCGTGACTCGTCGAACGACGACGGCAACACCGGTACGGATCGCTAGGGCGGTGCGCAGCGGTTCGCCGCATACCATGCCCGTCTGTCTGCGGCACACACGGTGCCCTCGCCCTGCTGAGCAGCAGGTCGGCGGAGTCGGCCAGGGCGTCCAGCAGGAGAAGCCGTCGCAGCGGCCAGTCATCTGGATACGCGGCCTCGCCCGGGGGCCGCGGTTGCGGCGCCCGGCGGGCAGGCCGGACGCCGCAACCGCGCACGTCAGGCCGACGCGGTGACCGCTCCGGCGAGGTGCCGGGCGAAGAACCGGACCGCGCTGTCGGCCTCGAACCGGGGCAGCTCCTTGTGCTTGCCCGAGTTCACGTGCAACGACTTCTCCTTCGAGGCGAAGGCGTCGAACAGCGCGAGACCCTCCTCGCGCGAGATGTGCTCGTCGTCCCACTGCAGGTCGAACTCGATCGGGATGGCGATCTGCTTCGCCTTCTCGGCCAGGACATCGGGCCAGTGCTGACCGAAGACCGCGGCGGTGATCCTGGGTTCGATCGCCACGAACGGTATGCCGATCGCGGTGCCCATGTTGATGCCCCAGAAGCCGACCGGCCCGCCGGTGCCGATCTCCGGAAGTTCCTGGAGGGCATCCAGGGTCGCCCGGTACTCGGGCACGGCGAGCTCCGCCAGGTGGGCGTTGTAGCGCACGACGATCGGGCCTTCCGGCTCGCCGACTGCCCGTGCCCGGAACAGCTCGGCGATTTCCGCCTCGTCGTGCGCCGTGCGCGGCCGGTCACCGTGACCGGGCGCGTCGATTACGGCGACGTGGAAGCCACAGCCGGACACGAGGCGCTGGGCGCGGCCGGACATCGCCGGGTGCTTCTTGTGGTTGCCGCCGCCGTGGCCCATAAGGACCAGGGGCGCGCGATCGGCCGCATGGGAGGCCGGCGACCAGAGAACGCCCGGGACACCGTCCACGGTGAAGTCGCGCTCGACCATGCCGTTCGACGCCGACTCGGCGGTGAACTGCAGAGAATGCATAGCTGTTGCCTTTCGGGAGTGCCTTGTTGTTGAGGCGCTCCCGGCGACAGCTACGTCAACCGCCGGCCGTGATGGGAAGGGGGAGCACCCACGTCGATACAGCGTTCACGGGTCTCACCTCCTCGGGCGGTGTCACGGTCAACTGCAAGCTAGCAGCCCGGTGATCACCCCTTCAACCCGTTTCCCCGCCACGTGATCACGGCTCCGGACAGACCACGGGCAGAGGGCCCCGCGCCTCCGCGTCCCCGACGGCACCATCCACTGGGGTCGCAAGGTCACCGGGGCGACGGGCGCCACGAGGTGACGTACGCCGACGTCACGGTGATCGGCACGTACTTCGGCGGCTGGGTCCGCTCGTCCCCATCGACGCCATCGGCCCCGTCGTACCGCCGGCGGCACCGCGGAGACGCAGTGCCAGAACGGCTTCAACCAGATGCGTCGCCTGGCCGCCTGACCCGGACAGCACGGGAAAGGAGGAAAACCATGTCCGCTTCCCACGTCGACGCACAGGCCGAGAACCGAACACCATGACCACCACCGTGCCCTCCGCCCGCACCAGTTACCGCAACGTGCTCGCCCTGCCCGGCACCCGCCTGTGGTACGTCACCGCCGCCCTGGCCCGCGCCCCCGTCGTCATGGCGCCCCTCGCCCTGGTCTTCGCCGGCTACAGCGCCGGCTCGTTCACCCTCGGCGGCACCCTGGCAGCCGTCTACGCCCTCGGTGAAGCCGCCGCGGCACCGATGCTGGGCCGGTGGTTCGACACCCGGCCCTTCGTACCCGTCCTGCGCTGGAGCCTGACCGCCAACGCCATCAGCTACATCGCGCTCGCCGTCACCGCGGGACGCACACCCGCCGCCGTCCTGATCGTCCTGGCGGCGCTCGCCGGCGCCACCGGATCCGGAGCACCCGGCGGCATGCGCGCCCAGCTGTCCGCGGCCACCCCCGAGGACCTGCGGGCCAGCGCGCTGAGTCTGGACACCTCCCTGTCCCAGGCGGTCCGCGCAGCCGCACCGCCCCT
>NZ_JBEYJU010000165.1:0-11114 GCF_040703965.1 Streptomyces sp. NPDC006655
CCACCCCCCAGGTCATCCGTTCGACAGGGGGCAAAAGTCATGCCGGGCCCGGAAGCCAGCGGCCCTCTTGCAGGACCGCGGAAAACATAACGGGGGGGGGCGTCGGAGTGACCGAAGCCGAGGTGGTCCGGCGCGATGACGTGGTAGCCGTCGGCCAGCAGCGGGATGAGTTCGCGGAACATGAACTAGCTGGTCGGATAGCCGTGCAGCAGGACGATCACGGGGGCGTCGGCGGGGCCGGCTTCGCGGTAGAAGATCTCATGGCCGTCCACAGTGGCGGTCCGGTGGTGCACCGAGTTCATGTCCGACCCCTTTGAAATGCGTACGCTGGTTGGTTCCTTGCCCTGCAAGCACGGGTGTGGGTCAGCCCGTCAAATGATTCGGTCCAGAGGGAGCGGCATCCGATGGACGCGCCGCTGGGCCTGCTCAACAGCAGGCCACTGGTCAACGGCCTGGCACTGCTCGAACCCGGCGTCGTTCCCCTCACGCGTCGGCGTCCCGACCCCGCCGACGCGGGCCGCACCCGCGACATCGACGCATTCTGCGCGGTGACCGGCAAGCCGTGACCTCGCGGAGGCCTTGTCGCCCTGAGCCGGGTCACATCACGGCGTCGGTCTGCAGCGGGCCCGCGGTGACCCGGATCGTCCGGATGCGCACCGGCTCTTCCTGGTCGAGGTAGAAGATGTGCATGAAGGGGGCGCGCACCACCCGCTCCGGTTCGCTCTTCTTGGCCATGACCGCCTCACCGCGCAGCAGACGGACGCCGTCGCCCGCCGTCCAGAACTCCAGTACCTCATGGCTGATGACCAGCGGCGCATCGATCTTGACGAAGAACTCCTTGATGGCTTCGACGCCGTGGATGTGCGCGGTGCCGAAGTACATGTCGGTGTTGTCGGTCAGTGGTGCGAAGCCCTTGCCGAACTCCAGGGTGTCGATGGCATCCATGAACTTCAGGACCCAGCCCGGGACGGCTGTCGCTTGTGCGTTGTCTGCCATGGTGCGGACTTCCTGATGGGACTGCGGCGCATGACCCTTGCCAACCGCGCCTTCCCAACCCCAGCCGATCTGAACACCGCCGTCCCTCGGGTACGCCCTTCTCTGACAGCAAGCGGCTGATTGCTGTGTGCGCGGCCCGTACACCGGTCTGGACGACAAGAAACCCCCCGGGTCTCTGACCTGGGGGGGCACCATGGAGCGGGTGACGAGAATCGAACTCGCGCTCTCAGCTTGGGAAGCGACGGCGCATGGGCGGGCCATACGGCTCTGACGTGCGCAGATAACTTTTGCTCGGGCGGTCGTGCGGGTCGGATCGTGCCGCTGTTGACCGTGGTTGGCCACTCTTACGGGCACGCTCTGGGCACGGGGCGCGAAGACTGGTGGGCCGAGCGCGGTCCCAGACGGGCACGATGTTGCGCCGGGCTCGGTCGGACGTCACGGCGGGGAACGCCGTCGCGCGTGCACAGAGCTTGAGCGAAGCCCGCTCTGCGCTGCAAGGTCGACGGTCGCGGCTTTCGCGGAACGGCCGACGCTCGCCCTTGGTTCATTTGCCGGCTTTGGGTCCGTACCACTGGAGGGCCTGGCCGGTGACGGCGCCGATGCACTCGAAGTCTCGGTCACGGTGCAGCAGAGTAAGCCCCTGCAACTCGGCCGTGGCGGCTACCACCAAATCGATGGCGCCGGCACTGCGGTGCTGCCCGCGCTGGGTGAGGGCCTCCTGGACCCGCCAGGCGCGGTCGTAGGCGCGGTCGTCGACCGGCACCCAGCCGAAGAGCAGGCGCATGTCTTCGATGCCTTGTGCGCGGTCGGCAGCGGAACGCGCGCTGTAGAAGAACTCCAGCTCGGTGATGGAGCAGGTGGCGATGAGCCCGGCGGCTGCCGCCTGATCCCATCCGTACTGTTCGGCGTCGCCGCGCAGCATGCGGACGAGCGCACTGGTGTCGATCAGGTATTGCGCGGCGTTCACCGGCGGTAGTTCCCCTTGTCCTCGAAGAGGGCGAGGTCGAAGGCGCCCTCTTCCGCCGACGCCCGCAGGCGGGTGAGCGCCAGAGCGCGCCGCCGGTTCTCCAGCACCTCGCGCAGCGCGGTGTTCACCGTCTCCTTCTTGGTGCTGGTACCGAGGGCCTTGGCCACGTCGGCGACAAGCTGATCATCGAGGTCGATCACTGTTCGGCTCATACGTGCACCTCCATAGATATCATTGACGCCATCTATTATATCTCGATGGAGCGGCGCGAGGGCGGGGTGCAGGGAATCGATGCCTCACTGCAGGCTGATGGTGATCGCCTGCGCGAAGTCGGCGAGGCGGGTGGTCACGCCGCTCAGTAGCGGCCTGGAGCACTGCGTTACGCCTGGCTCCCCGCTCCCGCAGCCAGGCGCGGACGGCCCTGGAGCAGCACCGGAACATCGACGGCGGCCGGCGGCTCGCCTGCCGGGGACAGCCCGCAGACGGACGCCCTTGTCCGGACCGGACCGACGGCAGGAAGAGGCCAAGTCCTCACTCCCCGGTTGCACTTGGTGTCGAAGTCCCACGCCTGCTTCTAGTAATTGCTGTGCGTCCGTGCCGAGCGGTGGATATAAGGACGGACGGCCGGGCGTGCGTTCCGGAGAGGGCCTCGCCGTCTCGAATGCGTCAGAGGGTGGGGATCGAGAGTGTTGTCGTGCAGGATACGCAGATGGATCACGGTGGCCGTCGCAGTGACGACCTCTGACCTGCGCGTATGCGGCTATGAACAGCACCCGATGGCGCGAGATCGCACCGTTGGTGACCGTGATTGTCCGCCCTCGAGGGCACGCTATGGGCACGGAGCCGCGCAACGTGTCTGTGGTGTCGCTTCCCTGTGCTGGAGGGCAGGACTCCTCTGCCGGTTGAAGCGCGCCGTCGCGAGTGCACGGGATGCCGTTCCCTCGTCGGTGTCGGTGGCGGTGGCGGTGGCGCCAAGTACGAGCGTGCGTCTGCCCATGCGGGACCTCTCGGGGGGCGCCGGGTGAAGGCGTGGAGAGGCGCGTGCGGGCAGCGTCGAGCGGCGGGTCCTGGACCCGCCGCTCGCGGATGATGTCGCGGGCAGGCCCCCAGGCAAGGGGCCGTGTCCTCGCGGACTTCGGGCTGGGGGCTTTTGCCTCAGCCGTAGTAGCCCTCCAGGTCGGCGACGACATCGACCGAGCCGAGCGCGTTGTGGATGCGGATGGAGCCGTCGGTCCCGACCGGGACCACGGCAAGAACCGGGCGGGTCTGGCCCGCGGTGAGGTTGTCGTTCGACGTGGTCGGCAGGGTGCCGTCGCCGTAGGCGGTCAGGTGGGTGTCGGCGGTCGGGGCGACGCCCGTGAGGTTGACCAGTACGGCGGTGGCTCCCGCCGGGACCTTGCTGAGCTTCACGGTGAGGGTGCCGTTCGCGCCGAGCGGCTTCGCGGACGCGCCCAGGCCCGTGCGGGTGTCGAGGAAACGGGTGGGCGCGGTCGCCAGGAACGGCCCGCCCTGGGGGGCGACCGGGTCGTCGGTCCCGTCCGCCAGTTCGTTGGTGTACAGCCCTTGGAGGTCGGCGATCAGCTGGACGTGCCCGGCGCTGTTGTAGACGTGGACCTTGCCGGCGCTCACACAGGGGACGGTCAGGTTCGAAGCGGTCTGTCCGGCCCGGTAGTTGAGACTGGACGCGGTCGGCTGGGCGGGGCCGCCGCAGTCCACGGTGACGTAGCCGCTGCTGGTGCCCCCGGTCACGGTGACGTCGAGGACGGCGCCGACGGTCGCCACGCCCCGGGCGTACTTCGGCAGGGTGAAGGTCGTGGTGGTGCGCGGCCCGACCGAGCCCTTGGCCGCCCCGGTGCCGTTGCGGGTGTCCAGCACCCGGGTCGGGGGCACCGTGGCAAGGCCGGCCATGGACTCGTCGTCGGTGCTGGGCTTGGCGGTGGTGTAGTAGCCCTCCACGTCCGCGATGAGGTTCACCTTGCCGTGCGCGTTGTAGAGGTCGACGTAGCCGTCGGCGCCCGCCCGGACGGTGACCAGGTTCGGGTTGGCCTGCCCGGCCTGGAAGTTGAGGTTCGAGGCGTTCGGGCGGGCGGCGCCGTCCGGGTAGACCGACACGTAACTGGACGCCGTGGCGCCCGTGTCGGTGACGTTCAGGGTCACCGCCGTCACCCCGGACGCCGGGACGCCGCCCACGCCGAGGATCTTCAGGCGGACCACACCGCCGTCGCCGACGGCCCGCTTGGGCGCGCCCGTCCCGTACCGGGTGTCCAGCAGTCGTACGGGACCGTGGGCGACGAAGGCCGCGCCGACCGTGACCGGGTCGGTCGCGGTGGCGGTGCGCCCGTCGGAGTCGGTGACCGTCTGCGTGACCGTGTAGGTGCCGGGCACCTTGTACGTGTGCCGCACCACATCGCTGGAGGTGGTGACGGAGAGCGCCGCGGAGCCGTCGCCGAAGGTGATCCGGTCACTGGTGATCGGGTAGGGGTCGAAGCCGGTGTCGTACGTGCAGCCTGCGGCGTCCGGCAGCGAGGGGCCGGTACCGCAGCCGATCGTCGGGGTGAGGTCCGGGACCGGATCGACCCGTTCCCAGTAGTCGGCCACACCGACCCGCGTGCCGTCGGCCCTGTTCACCACCACCGAGGCCTGGATACCTGTGCTCGACGTGGCCTGGCTGTAGGTGTGGGTGGCCGAGCCGGTGGTGGAGGTGACGGTCGTACCGTCCGCGAAGTCGAAGGTGTAGGTGAGGCCGTCGAGCGAGTCCGACCACGGGTTGCTCAGCCGTGCCACGGCGGTGGCCGGAACGCCGACGTACCCGTAGCCCACGGTGAGCCCGCTCACCGTGAACGGGTCCTGGAACTCCGTGGCGCCCCGGTCGTCGTGACCGGCACCGGTGTCGGCGACCAGGGGGTCGTCGACCCGGGGACGGCCGTCGACGTCCGTGGACAGTTCGCCTGGGGCGTCGGAGTCGGCCGAGTCGATGAGTGGTGAGTGCTCCGCGGGTAGCCCACCCGCGGGGATCGTCAGATCCGTCTGGTCCAGGTCATGGGCGCCCTGGCCGGTGCCCGCCCGGAACGCCTGGGCGGTGGTGTAGGCGGTGCCGGCCCAGTTGTAGTTCGTCCCGGTGGACGGCGGGTTGAGCGCGTTGTAGTCCGCGGTGACCTGAGGGGCGGAGGTGGCGTCCACCGTGAGCTCGGCCGTGGTGGCGGAGCAGGGCGTCGTGGAGTAGGGCAGGGCGACGCTGTTCTCCACCGACCCGGAACTGCCGTCGGTCAGACTGATCGCGCCACACACCGTCCGGAACGTGTCGCCCGCGAAGTCGATGCCCGTGGTGCCCACGGCCGAGACACCGCCGACGTCGAAGATGTCGCCGGCCAGCGTGATGTTCCGCGCTCCGGCCGCGCTGCTGACGTCCGGCCCGGAGTACTGGTCGACCTTCAGGCGGGTGAGGGAGATGTCGGAGGAGGACCCGTCGATCGCGATCACCGCGGTGCCGTCGGCGAGGTTGCTCTGTGCGGAGGCGGAGCGGTAGGTGATGTGCTGCGAGGCCTCGACGGCCAGGGCGGTCGCCCCGGCGGCCCTGGTGCGGATCCCGGTCATGTCGACGTACCGGGCACCGGAGAAGGTGATCGCCGTGGCCGGGTGCGGGCCTGCGACGGTGACGAGCGAGCCGTCGCCGGTTGCGGCGGAGAAGGTGACGGGTGCGTCCGCGGTACCCGTGGACCTGATGATCACGGGCGCGTAGGACGTGCTGTTGCCCGCGATGCGCACGGTGTCCCCGGGCGCCGCGGCGTCCGCGGCCGGCTGGATCTGGCAGAAGGGTTCCACCGCCGAACCGGGACCGGTGTCGGTGCACCCGGCGGCCTCGTCGTTGACGTAGAAGGTCGCGCCCGTGACGGTGTCCGCATGGGCGACGCCCGCCGAGGGACAGCCGATGAGCAGAACCGCGAGGGCCACCAGCGCTGGTCTCCGCCCCATGAATACGTCCCCCTCCGGACCTTCGCGCTGGAACTGACGGGACAGTAGGTCAGGTTGGGGACGACGGACGTCGACGAACGACCCAAGTCCGTCGAAAATTCGAAACTTTGCACGGAATTTTGCTGCAGCGGGAGCCATGCAGACCAGCGCATTGACAGGCTTTGAAGATCGTTCCCTCGGCACCACGATCAAGACCCACAAGGCACCGTAGCGGACCCCTTCCTGCAGCACCTCCGCACGACCCACCGAGACCACCTCGGCGGTCATGTTGGGCGGCAGCGAGCAGACCAGCCTGAACGGCCGGCCTGCCGCCGCGACCGGGCGGAGACGGACCGTGGACCGAGGTGAACGTGGCGCGCGGGAAGGTCACCGCCCCGCCGAGATACCGGCGCCGTTCGTATACATCCACTCGTCCACCGAGCCGTAGGCGTACCGATGGAAGGAGTTCGTGTCCGGGTCCTGGAATCCGCAACTCCTCTGCTGCCAGGCCATGGTCAATGCACCCGCCGGCTTGCCTGGCGGAAGGAGACCGGTCCCACAGCGTGCGCTATCGTCCGGATGCTTGTTCCCGTTTACTTCGCAGGGAGCTTCATGCGCCTCAAGAAGGTCTCGCTCACGGCGGCGATATCCCTCCTCGCCGGGCTGACCACCAGCGTTGTCGGTCTCAGCAGCAATGCCTGGGCCGATACTGCAGTGCCACTGTCGCTGCCCCACTACTCGCACATGCTGGTCGACCCGGCTCACCAGCACCTGTTCTTCAGCAGTGGGGTCGGTAACAGCACCATCCTGGTGACCGACTACGACGGCGTCACTGTCCGCACCATCGACAACGAGCCCGGGGCGGTCGGCCTGGCTCTGTCCCCCGACGGCAGCACCGTCTACGCAGCGCTCTACAACGGCGACGCCATCTCGGCCATCGACACCACATCGCTGAACGAGGCCCACCGCTACAGCACCGGCGCCGGCAGCGAGCCTCGGAGCGTCGCCTACACGGGCGGCAAGGTCTGGTTCGGCTACGGCGGAGCAGCCGAGGGGAACATCGGGTCGATCGACACCAGTAGCAACCCGGCGAGCGTCACCCTCAACACCGCCGACGGGTGGTACAGCGCGCCGACGCTGGCCGCCGACCCCTCGGCGCCGGGGATGCTCCTCGCCGCTGACCAGGACACCAGTCCGCCTTATCTGACGCGCTACGACGTGTCCTCGGGCACTCCCGTTGTCGGCGTGCGCCGTTGGCTGCAGGACTCGTCCGACGTGAGCGACATGCAGATCACGCCGGACGGGCAGGACGTGGTGCTGGCGACCGGAGCGCCGTACTACCACCAGGTCTTCAAGCTCTCCGACCTCTCCGCAGACGGCACCTACCCCAGCACGGCTTACCCGAACTCGGTGGCGATCGCGCCGGACGGCGCTGTCGCCGCGGGCAGTTACGCGTCCTATGACAAGGACGTCTACGTCTACCAGGCCCACCAGTCGTCCCCGATCAACACGTACGACTTCGGATCCAGCGGCACGCTGGCCAGTTCCGGACTTGCCTGGGCCCCGGACGAAAGCCGGCTCTTCGCCGTCACGGCCGACGTCTACGGCGCCAACCCCACCCTGCACGTCCTGTCCAACCCCGAGGCGACCGCCTCCGTGCTCACTCTGGCTGGACCGGCCACGACTGTCCCGACCCGGCAGCTCAGCCTGACCGGATCGCTCACCTCGGCGAACCCGATTCCCGCTGGGCAGCAGGTCAAGGTGACCCGGATCGACTCGGCGAACCCGGACGGCATCGCTCTGCCGGACGCCGTCACGGATGCCAACGGCGGATTCACCGTCACGGACACCCCGACAACCGAGGGGGCAACCACCTACCGGGTCTCGTATGTGGGCGACTCCAAGCACCTGTCCGCGAACGCCTCGTACAGCGTCCAGGTGGCCAAGCCGGCCTCCACGATGACCTTGACCGCCCCGGCCACCTCGACCCGCACGGCGCAGCTCACCCTCACCGGCACGCTGGCCAACGGCCCGTACACCGCCGGCGAGACGGTCCAGCTCACCAAGAAGGACCTCTCCCACTCCGCCGGTTACACCATCGGCACGGCCACGGTGGCCAAGGACGGCACCTTCACCATTCACGACACCCCGGCCATCGGCGGCAACAACACCTACACGGTGAGCTACCCGGGCGACGACATCCACAAGGGCTCCACCGCATCGGCGACCGTCCAGGTCTCGCGCACGGCCTCGGCCCTGACGGTGACCACCAACGCCTCGACGTACTCCTACGGCGTGACGGCCACGGCCACTGCGCATCTCGGCACCACCTACAACGGCCGTACCGTCTCGATCTACGCGCAGCCCTACGGGGGCACCAAGACGCTGGTCAAGACCGGCACTGTGGACAGCCACGGGAACCTGGTGGCGAGCTACAAGCTCAGCCGGAACACCGTCTTCAGCGCGGTCTTCGCCGGTGACTACCGCTACGCCCCCGCCGCTGCCGCCCGGACCGTGTACGACCGCGTCAAGATGGCCGAAACGCTGAGCGGGTACTACACCAGTACCTACTACGGGAGCACCCTTTACCGGGTCTACCACCACACGGCCAAGGAGCAGCTCAACGTCGCGGTCACGCCCAACAAGGCCGGACAGTGCGCGTACTACCGGGTGCAGCAGTACTACAGCGGCGCCTGGCACACGCTGACCACCTCGCCCTGTTTCGCCCTGGACTCCGCAAGCACCGGCGCTGGATCGGTGAGCCTGAGCAATGCGATCAACGGCAAGTTCCGCATGGCCGCTGAGTACGTTCACAGCAGCAAGGACAACACCAATGTCAGCACCTGGGGTGCCTGGCAGTACCTCACCGTCAGGAACTGAGCCGCAATCCTGACAGTGGGACCGTGAGGTGACGAAGGGGCCGCCCGGCCTTCGGGCGGCCCCTTCGTGCACTCTTGGTCGCGGAGCGGCGTCACGGCGTGGCGTCCTCCGGGCGCTCTGGGAGCGACGGCCAACCACGCACAGCCGGACACGACGCACGTCCTCGCCCACCGCGTCTTCGCCGGCACCGGCCGACCGCTGCCTGTCCGTCGACCAAGTCGCCGAGTTGCTCGGCACGACCACCCGCTTTCCCCCGGCGGCTGATCGGGGAGCGGCGAATCCGGTACGTGAAGGTCGGTCGGCACGTACGCATCCCCGAGAGCGCGGTCAACGAGTACATCGGCGCCCGGACCGTCGAACCGATCCGGCTTCGCCGTACCAGCGTCCGGAGGGCTGCCTGATGGCCGACAAGAAGGGCAACCGCAGACGCTTCGGCGTGGTCCGTCAGTACCGCTTCGGCCGCTGGACGGCTTAGTAGGTCGGCCCCGACGGTGAGCGCAGTCGCGCGGGACGAGACATTCAGTTGTCGGGCCGCCGGCCCATCGCGCGGGAGTGCGGGGCCGGGCGGCACCGGTCGGCGGTCAGGCTCCGGGGTGCAGTCCGAGCCAGCCGGGGCTCAGGTCGCCCTTCACCTCACCGAAGTACAGGGCGAAGGTCTGCTTCCAGCGCTCGATCGCCGCGCGGTCGGCCATGAAGCGAGGGAAGCCGTCGAGGTTGCCGTTGGGGTACTCCCAGACGGGCTTCAGCCCGGTCGGCGGGGTGACGTCGGTGCGGACCGACCAGCCGTTGGTGGCGGCCTTCTGCTGCTCGACGGAGAGCCGCCAGTTCAGGTACAGCTTGGCGGCGGTGGGGTTCTCGGCCTGCTTGAGGATCGCGGCCCGCTGTCCCCAGGACATGAACGGTGCCTCCTCGGGCAGCACCCACTTGACCGGCCCGGTGGACAGCGGCGCGCCGGAGCCGCCGATGCCGATGGCCTTCTGGCCGCTGCTGACGGCCGCGCTCGGGGTGTAGCTGCCGCGGGCGAACTGAAGGTCCTGGGTGGCCAGTCGGGCGAGCCAGTCCCAGCCGTACTTCTCCACGTAGAGGGTGTAGAGGTAGAGGACCGCGTCGTCGTCGTGCGGGTAGGAGGAGGCGATCTTCCCCTTCCAGCGGGCGTCGGCCAGGTCGAGCGGACCGCTGGGGATGTCGGAGCCGACCGCGGCGGGACCGTACATGTAGCTGAAAGCACTGACCTGGACGGCGACCCACGCGCCGTGCGGGTCCTTGAAGGGAGCGTAGAGCTTGGAGAAACCGGCCGGCTTGTAGGCGAGCAGGCGGCCCTGCTCCTTCCAGCGCACGAAGTCCTGCACGGTCTGGAGCTGTACGACGTCGGGTATCAGGGTGTCGGTCGCGAACTGGTTGTCGACGCGCACGTCGTGGTATTTGCTGTAGTCGACGACCACTGTCAGGTCGATGCCCGGGAACCGGCTCTTGAAGCCGTTGCGGATTCCGTCCGCCTGGCTGGAGATGTCACCACCGGCGTAGAGCACGAGTTTGCCGCCCTCCGAGAGGGCCGCCTGGTAGAGCTCGTCAAGAGTCCGCTTCTCCTCGCCGCCGCCCGTCGCCACGCGGCCCGCGGAGGCTTGGCCGGTGGCGGCCTGAGCGGGGGCGACGGAGGCGGCGGCGACACCGAGACCGAGAGCGGCGCCCGCTCCGGTGGCAAGCAGGCGGCGTCGGCTGGGAAGGCTGGTCATGGTGGGGGAGCCTCTCTGTCCGTTCTGTTCTGTTCGGTTGTCTGTGTGCTGCTGCTGTGTGTGTGGGGGTCAGAACATGGTGTTGTCGTTGGCGCTCTTCTCGGGCACCTCCTGGATCACGTCCCAGTGCTCGACGATCTTTCCGTCGGCGACGCGCCAGAAGTCCGCGACGGCCATGCCCCGGTCGCCGGGCTTGAGGTGCAGGATGCTGTGGGTGACCACCAGGTCCCCTTCGGCGATCACGCGCTTGATGTCCAGGCGCAGGTCGGGGAACTGCCCGCGCAGCCAGTGCACATAGCCGA
Organism: Streptomyces sp. NPDC006655; assembly: GCF_040703965.1. Lineage (NCBI taxonomy): Bacteria > Bacillati > Actinomycetota > Actinomycetes > Kitasatosporales > Streptomycetaceae > Streptomyces > Streptomyces sp. NPDC006655. The sequence continues at coordinate 10,830 of NZ_JBEYJU010000165.1, forward strand.
CGAAGGCACCCGGGCCGTCCTGCGCCTCCGGGTTGTGCTGGGTGTAGCTCTCGCCGAGGTGTGCGGTGGCGGCGGCCTCGGGCCGGTAGTCGTTGAATGCCTGCTCGTAGAAGGCGGTCACGAGCGCCTTGTTGTCCGCAGCGGACATGTCTGTCTCCTGCCTCGCGGTGGGTGCGGTACGGCTCAGTCGTTCATGGCGTCGCGGACGGGCGCCGTGTCGGCGAACTGTTCGAAGCGGACGATGAGTCCGCCGCGGACGGTGAAGTGGTGGGCGACGCGGACGTC
>NZ_JBEYJU010000166.1:0-10962 GCF_040703965.1 Streptomyces sp. NPDC006655
CATGTGGCGGAGCCACCTGGCCCGCCACCCCGTGCGTCGAGCGTGCGTGCCGGGCGTCGCGACGCCGCGGAGATCCATCAGAAGGGCCCTAGGCGTTCGGCCGCCCCCCGCCCCGCGCAGCGGCCTCCATGGCCGCCACCCGTGCCAGCATCGGCATCGGCTCCACCCCCACACTCCCCGGCAGCACCTCGGCGATCCGTTCCGGCGTCCAGGAACCCCCCTCGGCGTACGCGGCCCGCACCTCCCCCGGCTGGGCCCACACCGCGATCTTCGGCCCGGCGACCGTGTAGACCTGCCCGGTGATCCCCGCGTCCCGCGCGGCGTCCGAGAGCAGGTAGACCACGAACGCGGCCACGTCCTCCGGCTCCCCGATCTCGGCGAGTTCCATCGGCACCCCCGCCGACATCCGGGTACGCGCCACCGGCGCCACCGCGTTCGCGGTCACCCCGTACTTGTGCAGGCCGAGCGCCGCGCTGCGCACCAGCGAGATGATCCCGCCCTTGGCCGCGCTGTAGTTGGCCTGCGAGACGGAACCCTGGTGGTTGCCGCTGGTGAACCCGATGAGGGTGCCGGCGCGCTGCCCCCGCATCACCGCCGACGCCGCCCGGAACACCGTGAACGTGCCCTTGAGGTGGGTGGCGACCACCGGGTCCCACTCCTCCTCGGTCATGTTGAACAGCATCCGTTCGCGCAGGATCCCGGCCACGCACACGACCCCGTCGAGCCGCCCGTACGACTCCAGCGCCACGTCCACGATCCGCTGTCCGCCCGCCATCGTGGAGATGTCGTCGGCCACGGCGACCGCCTCGCCGCCCGCCGCCTCGATCTCCTTGACGACGGCCTCGGCGACCTCGCTGGTGGGCGACGCGCCGTCGACCGAGACGCCGTAGTCGTTGACGACGACCTTCGCCCCCTCGGCCGCCGCCGCCAGCGCCACGGCCCGTCCGATACCGCGCCCGGCACCCGTCACGGCGACGACCCTGCCTGCCAAGAAGTTCCCCATGCCCGGCCCCTTCCCGCGGTTTCTGACGGACCGTTAGATTTTATGGCGCGTCTGATGTGCGGACACAAGCCCCGGGGAGGAACCGGATGTCACTGCCGGCTGAGTTCCACGACATCGCCAAGCGCGTCAACAACTGGGGGCGCTGGGGCACCGCCGACGAGCTCGGCACGCTGAACCTGATCACCGACGAGGTGGTCCGGGAGGCGGCCGCTACCGTGCGCACCGGCCGGCGGATCCCGCTGGCCCTGCCGCTGCGGGAGGACGGCGTGCAGACCGGGATGATCCCCGGACGGGTCAACCCGCTGCACGCGATGGTGCAGATCAACCAGGAGCTGTTCGGCCCGGGGACGGTCGCGTGCAGCGACGACGCCGTGACGATGGGACTGCAGGCGGGCACCCACTGGGACGCGCTCACCCACGTCTCGCACTCGGGGCGGCTGTACAACGGCCGCCCGGCGGACACCGTGACCGCGCACGCCGGGGCCCGGTTCGCGGGGATCGACAAGGTGCGGCACATCGTCTCGCGCGGGGTGCTGCTGGACGTGGCACGCGCGCGTGGCGTCGAGCGGCTGGCGGGCGGCCACGCGGTCACCCCGGAGGATCTGGACGCCGCGCAGGAGCTGGCCGGGACGACGGTCCGCGCCGGCGACATCGTGCTGGTGCGGACCGGGCAGGTGCAGGTGTACCTCACCGGGGACAAGCACGGGTACGGCTACCCGTCGCCGGGTCTTTCGGTGCGGACCCCGCAGTGGTTCCACGCGCGCGACGTGGCGGCCGTCGCCAACGACACCCTCACCTTCGAGATCTTCCCGCCCGAGATCGAGGACCTCTGGCTGCCCGTGCACGCCCTGGACCTGGTCGAGATGGGCATGCTCCAGGGCCAGAACTGGAATCTCGAAGAGTTGTCCACAGCCTGTGGAGAAACCGGCCGGTACGCGTTCCTGCTGTCGGCGACACCCGAGCCGTTCGCGGGCGCGACGGGCAGCCCCGTCGCACCCGTGGCCGTCCTCTGAAGCCCGGCGCGGGGCGAGCGGGAGTCCGAGTCGGTGTCACGCCGGGAACCGGCGTGACACCGACCCTCCCCCATCCCCCCGGAACCCGGACGGCCACGCGCGCCGGCCCGCCCCGAGCCCGGTCCCGCACGCCGCCGTCCGCCTCGACCCACACTCGGCAAGGACGTCCGTGACCGGACCCCCTCGCCGCCCCCTCGCGGCGAATCGCAGACCTCAAGCGTGTTCACATGGTCACGTGGCGTCAACACCCGTTCGGGGTTTCCCCGGCACACCCCGGTTCACCATGGGCGCGCACGGATGCAACCCCCGGCGCATCACCGCACACGGGGATCACACCGCCTCGAAGGCCAGCCCCTCGAAGGAGGCCAGGCCGCCCCCGTACGCCACCGCCGCACCCTGCCGGAGCTCCGAGCACCGGTCGAGTTCGCACCAGATGCGCTTGCCGGCGCCTTCCCGGCTCCAGCCCCAGCGGTCGGCGAGCCCGTCGACGAGGGCGAGGCCGCGGCCCCCGGTCGCGTCGCCGTCCACGCACCTCGGCACGGGCGCGCGGGTGCTGTCGTCGGCGACCTCCAGCCGTACGGTGGCCGGGTCCTCGGCGGCCGCACGGTCCGCGCCCGGCAGCGAGAGCCGCAGCACGGCGGGGCGGCCGGTGTGCACGACGGCGTTGGTGACCAGCTCGGAGACGAGCAGGATCAACGTCTCGGCGAGCGGCTCGTCCACCGCTATCCCGGACCCGGCGAGGCGCGAGCGGGCCCACCTTCTGGCCCGCCCCACCTCCGCGGGGTCGGGCCGGATCTCCAGCTGCACTTGAAGCACCTGCACCGCTCACACCATCCGAACCGGCGGACACATGAACCCGCGCCGAGCCAACGCCACGACGAGGACCGCGACGACGAGGACGACGAGGGCCACGATCGTAGCCATTTTCTGCATGGCCAGAACAACGGCCAGAGCAAGGGTCACGGAACGTGATTCCCTTACGAGACAGCATGGTTGACGTACAGTCACCCCAACAAGCGCTTCGGGCATATTCCAGCGCGAAGGAGTACGCCTACGGCATACTGTGCGACGCTCGCGGCGGGGAGTCGAACAGGCGGGGGCACAAGCCCTTACCACCCTGCGAACAGCGGCACGCGCCACGAGCCGCGGGGCCGCCTCGACGGCGCCGCGGGCATGGCTCGTCCTCGGAACCACTCGCATCCCACAGAAGGTACCGGAGCGGACACCCGACTCCAGTCCGTGACGAGTCACGCGTTGGACACAACCCGGTATCAACGCTCAGTGATTCCGGTATGCCACAATCCGCGACATCTTGACCGCGCGGACGCCGATTTCGCAGGCCAGAGCCCTTTCGAACGCTCACCCGAGCAGGTCGGCCGCGAGCACTTCCTCACTCTCCGTGACGCCACCGCCACGCTGGGACCGCACCCAGGCCCGTTTCAGGAGCAGGTGCACCTCCGTCTCCCAGGTGAAGCCCATGCCGCCGTGCACCTGGAGACAGTCCCGGGCGCCGGCCACGGCGGCCTCGTCGGCGAGCAGCCGGGCCGCCGCGACGTCCAGGGGGTCGGCGGTCACGGCGGCCGCATAGACGGCCGCACGCGCGGTCTCGGCCCGCACCAGCATCTCCGCGCACAGGTGCTTGACCGCCTGGAACGCCCCGATCGGCTGCCCGAACTGCACGCGTGTGCGGGCGTGTTGCACGGCGAGTTCGCACGCGCGCCCGGCCGTGCCGAGCTGCTCGGCGGCGGTCAGGAGCACGGCCACCGGATCCGGGGCTCCGTCACGGACCCCCGGCACCCGGTGCAGCGGCGTCAACGGGTCGACGGAGCGCAGCGGTAGGGCCTCCGACACGTCCCCCGCGTCCCCCGTCACCACGTCGGCCTCGGCCAGCCACTCCACCAGGCCGCCGTCCACGCGGGCCACCACGGTCTCCCCGTCGGCCGCGCCCGGCACGTCGGCGGCCGCGAGGTGGGTGGCCAGCAACGGGCCGGTCAGCAGCGCCCGTCCGGCCTCCTCGAACACCAACACGGCCTCCGGCAGCCCCAGTCCGACCCCGCCCGCGGCCTCCGGCAGCCGCAGCGCGAAGAACCCGGCCGCGCCCAGCTCCCGCCACAGCTCCCGGTCCAGGCCCGGCGCGGCCACGGCCGCCCGCAGCGCCGCGCCGTCGAACCGGCGTCCGAGCAGCGCCCGCATGCCGTCCCGCAACGACTCCTGCTCATCGGTCAGCCGGAAACGCACGTGCGTTCACCGCCCCTTCGGCAGTCCGAGGATCCGCTCGGCCACGATGTTCCGCTGGATCTGCGAGGTCCCGGCGGCGATGGTGTACGAGAGGGAGGAGAGCCGGTCGAGGACCCACGGCCGGTCCAGGTCGAGCGCGTCAGGGCCGAGCACGGCGGCCGCCGCGTCGTACAGCTCCTGGCGCGCGTGCGAGTAGCGCAGCTTGAAGACCGAACCGCCGACGCCGGGCACGCCCCGGCCCTCCGCCTCGCTGACGTTCCACTGGGTGAGCCGCCACAGCGCCCGGAACTCGGCGTTCAGCCGGCCGAGGCGGCGGCGCAGCACCGGGTCGTCCCAGCCGCCGTTCGCACGCGCGGCGCGCGCGAGGTCGCCGAGCACCCGGCGGCAGGCGACGACCTCGCCGACGAAGGCGGTGCCGCGCTCGAAGGAGAGGGTCACCATGGTGACGCGCCAGCCGTCGTTCTCGGCGCCCACCCGGTTGGCCACGGGGACCCGCACCTCGTCGAGGAACACCTCGGCGAACTCGTCGGAACCGGCGAGCGTGCGCAGCGGCCGTACGGTGACGCCCGGGGCGTCCATGGGCAGGGCCAGCCAGCTGATGCCCCGGTGCTTCGGCGCCTCGGGGTCCGTCCGCACCAGCAGCTCGCACCAGTCGGCGACCTCCGCGTGCGAGGTCCAGATCTTGGATCCGCTCACCACGTAGTCGTCGCCGTCGCGCCGCGCGCGCGTGCGCAGCGCGGCCAGGTCGGAGCCGGCGTCCGGTTCGCTGAAGCCCTGGCACCACACCTCGTCGCCGCGCAGGATCGGCGCCAGCCAGCGGGCCCGCTGCTCCGCGGTGCCCTCGGCCGCGATGGTCGGGCCCGCGTGCAGCAGGCCCACGAAGTTGGCGCCCACATAGGGTGCGCCGGCCTTCTCGGTCTCCTCCAGGAAGATCAGCCGGACGGTCGGGGAGGCGTCCCAGTGGACGTCGGCGTACCCGGCGTCGTGGAGCGTGCGCTGCCAGCCGAGGTCGTAGGCGCGGCGGCCCGGCCAGTCCTCGGGGCGCGGCTTCGGCGGCAGCCCCGGGAGCACCTTGGCGAGCCACTCCCGAAGGCGCGCCCGGAAGTCCTCCTCCTCGGGCGTGTACGACAGATCCACCGGCAGGCACCCCCACGGAGCTGATGGTTCGTCAGATCTCGCAGGCTAGCCCCGCGCCCCTGGACCGGCAAGGCGCCAGGACCTACGATCTGACGACTCGTCAGCTGGAGAGGACAGGGGCCCGGCCATGGACGACACGAACGCCACCGCACACGAGCTGAGCGCCTCCCGCACCCTCTGGGACCTGGCCGCCCGCCGCGCCGAACTCACTCCGGAACGGCCGGTGTTCCTCCAGGGCGACCGGGCACTGTCCTTCGGCGGACTGCGCGCGCGTGCCGAGCGCGTCGCGGCCGGCCTGTACGGCATGGGCGTGCGCCCCGGCACGGTCGTCGCCTGGCAGCTGCCCACCCGGATCGAGACGGCCGTGCTGTCCTTCGCGCTGGCCAGGCTCGGCGCCGTGCAGTCCCCGGTCATCCCCTTCTACCGGGACCGCGAGGTCGGCTTCGCGCTGCGCGAGTCCAGGGCCGAGTTCTTCGCCGTACCGGGCGTGTGGCGCGGCTTCGACCACACGGAGCTGGCCCGGCGGCTGGGCGCGAAGGGCGTCTTCGAGGTGTACGACGCCGACGGGCTGCCGGACGGCGACCCGGCCGTCCTGCCCGCCCCGCCCGCCGAGGGCACCTCGGTCCGGTGGATCTACTGGACCTCGGGCACCACCTCCGACCCCAAGGGCGTCCTCCACACGGACCGCTCGCTGATAGCGGGCGGTTCGTGCCTCGCGCACGCGCTGCGGCTCACGGCGGACGACATCGGCTCCATGGCCTTCCCGTACGCGCACATCGCGGGCCCCGACTACACGGTGATGCTGCTGCTGTACGGCTTCCCGGCGGTGCTGTTCGAGCATTTCGCGCTGCCGGACGCGCTGCCGGAGTACCGCAGGCACGGGGTGACGGTGGCGGGCGGGTCGACGGCGTTCTACTCGATGTTCCTGGCCGAGCAGCGCAAACGGCCGGGGACCAGGGTGATTCCGTCGCTGCGGCTGCTCGCGGGCGGCGGGGCGCCCAAGCCGCCGGAGGTGTACCACGCGGTGGTGCGGGAGATGGGCGTGCAGCTGACGCACGGCTACGGCATGACCGAGGTGCCGATGATCACGATGGGCGCACCGGACGACACGGCGGAGAACCTGGCGACGACCGAGGGGCGGCCGCCGGCCGGGATGGAGATACGGATCGCCGAGGGCGGCGAGGTGCGGCTGCGCGGGGAGGCGGTGTGCCAGGGATACCTGGATCCCGCGCAGACCGCGGAGGCCTTCGACGAGGACGGGTTCCTGCGGACCGGCGACCTCGGGCAGGTGACCGAGAGCGGTCACCTGGTCCTCACCGGACGGCTCAAGGACGTGATCATCCGCAAGGGCGAGAACATCTCGGCGAAGGAGATCGAGGACCTGCTCGCCGCGCATCCGGCGGTGGGCGACGCGGCGGTGGTGGGGCTACCCGACGCCGACCGCGGGGAGTTGGTGTGCGCGGTGATCGAGCAGCCGCCCGGCGCTGCCGTGCTGACGCTCCCGGAGGTGGTGGCGTACCTGCGCGCGGCAGGGCTGTCGGTGCACAAGCTGCCGGAGCGGCTCGAGGTGGTGGACGCCCTGCCGCGCAACGAGACGCTGCGCAAGGTGCTCAAGTACCGGCTGCGCGAGCGGTTCTCGGGCTCCTCCGCGGCGGCGGCCGCTACTGAGGGATCGTGAAGTAGCGGGCGAACGCCGGGACGATCTCCGCCTCCGCGACCCTGCCGTCGCCGTCGGTGTCGAGGCCCGCGGCGACCGTCGCCGCGGTCTCCGGGGGCACGCCGAGGGCGCGCAGTACGCGCTCGGTGTCGGGGACGGTCACCGTGCCGTCGCCCGCGGTGTCGGCGAGGGCCAGGGCCGCGTGCAGGAAGGGGCGGGCGATCTCGGCGAACCGGTCGGGGTTGTCGTGCAGCCGCTTGACCGCGCCGCTCACGAACTCCTCGCGGGTGATGCGCTGGTCGCCGTCCCGGTCCGCCATGCCCGCCATGCCCTGCCAGAAGGCCTCGGCGCCGGCGTACAGGGCCTGGCCCTTGTCGGAGCGGGCCGCGGCGCCGAACTCGGCGAGCAGCGCCTTGGCCGCCGAGTTGAAGTCCTCGCGGGCGATCCAGCCGTTGCCGTCCTGGTCGAAGGTTGCGAAGCGGGCGGCGATCCGTCGCTCGTACTCGGTGCTGACCATGTGTGTTCGGGCCGCCTTACGTGACGTGGGGGTTCTCCTCGCAGGGAGCGTACGACGCGGGCGACGGCCGGGGAGCGGCAAGGCGTCGTTTGTGCCAAGACCGGGGGAATTCCGGGACAACTGTGTGGCAGTGTCCGGGCAGCGTCCTAGGCGGACAGGGGGTCCTCCTCGTCGGAGACCGCGCTGTCGGTGTCGGCGTACACGTCGAACAGCCGCCGGACGCCGAGGGCGCCGAGGACCCGGTTGACGTGAGAACCGTCACTCGCGCCCCGGGCCGGCAGGATCAGCCGCAGCCGGCCCCGGCAGGAGCGGATCAGGCGCCGGGCCGCGATGAGGACGCCGACCCCGCTGGAGTCGCAGAAGAAGACGTCGGACAGGTCGAGGACCAGACTGTGATGTCCCTCGGCCACCGCGTCGTGCACCCGCTGGCGCAGGACCGGCGAGGTCACCAGGTCCAGTTCGCCCGACACCGCGAGCACGGCCCACTCGCCCTGTTCCTCGCCCGTCACCTTGAAAGCCACGGCTCAGCCCTCCGCTCGCCGGATCTCCGGAACCGCCCGGAAACGGAGCCAGTTCCTACGCTTCTTTTCGCGCGGCTGCCCAGCGGCCGTTCCCCGAAACCCCGGACCACAAACGAGGGACGATCAGAAAAGGGCTTGTTTCGGTCACTGTCGATCCCGATCGATCGTGTTTAATCCCGGTCGATCGGAAACGGGAGGGAAAAGAGAGAGGAGCGTCCTCTACCACTCCAGGTCCGGCACGGGGCGCGCATTGGCATAAAGGGGCGTGCGTCGCCGGACGTGCCGACTACATTCGGGGAGACGGTGCAGACACGCTGGACACGGGCACGGGGAGGGGGCCGCATGGCGAAGAGGGACACACCGCCCCGCTGGGACCGCAAGATGCAGCAGCGGCTCGCACGCGGCGAGGCCGCCGCCCTCGGTGAGCTCTACGACCGCTTCGCCTCGCTCGTGCACGGCCTCGCCCACCGCGTCCTCGGCGACGAGACGGCCGCCGACTCCATAACCCGCGAGGTCTTCGTCCACGTCTGGGAGCATCCCGACGCCTACGACCCGAGGCAGGGGCCGCTGCGCTCGTGGGTCGCCGCACTCACCCACCGGCTGGCCGTGCAGCGCCTGCGGGCCACCGAGACCGCCGCGCTCCCGGCCGGCGAGGGCGGCGGCACCGAGGCCGCAGAGGAGCTGGAGCGCAGGGTCCGGCGGGCGTCCGTCGCCGCCCGCGCGGACTACATCGTGCACTCCATGCCGACCCCGCTGCGGGCCGCCCTCGACCTCGCCTACTTCCAGCGCCGCGACTACCGGGGGACCGCGGCGGACCTCGGCGTCACCGAGGACGAGGCCCGCCGCCGACTCCGCCTCGGCCTGCAACTCCTCTCCACCGCCCACGACACCACGACCCCGCCGGGCTACGGAGCCGACGCATGAGCGCCCCCTTCGACCCCCCGAACGATCCCGCCCCCGACGAGGGCGCCGACCCGACCCCCGCCGCTGACCGCGGCACCGGCTCCGATCGCGGACGCGGTTCGGGTTCCGGTTCGGATCGTGGGTCCGGTGGTGGGGGTGAGTGGGGGCGCGTACCGCGCATACCGTTGCCCCGGATGTCCGTCGAGGACGGTGGGGAGCCGTTGCCCGAGGCGGCCGAGCTGCCTCCCGTACCGCTGGAGCTGTCGCACGACGTCCTGAAGTCGCTGCTCGGGGCGTGGGCGTTGGCCGCGTGTTCGGCGGCGGAGGCCCTCGCCGTCGAGGCCCACCTCGGGAGCTGCGGGGCCTGCGCGGACGAGGCGCGGCGGCTGCGGGAGGCGGTCGGGCTGCTGCACCAGCCGGAGAGCCTGGACCTCGACCCCGGGCTGCGCACCCGCGTCCTGGAGGCCTGTCTGGACCGCCGGCCGGCCCGGATCCCGGTCCCCGCGTGGGCGGCGCCCTACGACGCCGAGACCGCCCGCCTGGACGCCCTGCTCCAGGACATCGGCGACGCCGAGTGGCACGCGCCGGTACGGCTGCGCTGGTTCGACGGCACGGACCCGACGAGCCGTCGTACGACCGTCGCCGGGGTCATCGCGCACCTGCTGTCCGTGGACGGTCTGGTGGCGACCGCGCTGGGCCTCGACGACCCGCTGGGCGACGCCCGCGCGACCGGCCCCGCGGCCCGTACCGAGGCCTTCTGGCAGGCGTCGTACTTCCCGCCGTCGCGGGCGCTGCGGGTGCCCTGGCGGGAGCAGAGCCACCGTCTCGTGCAGACCGTCTCCTTCACCGGCGGCGGCGCCGGGCGCCTCGGGGTGTCGTACGGCGACTTCGAACTGCCGCTGCACGACGCGATGCTGGACCGGGCGTTCGAGTGCTGGGTGCACGCGGGGGACATCGCGGACGCCGTGGACTACCCCTACGGGCCGCCCGCCCCTCGGCACCTGCACAAGATGATCGACCTCGCGGCACGGATGCTGCCGCTCGTGCTGGCGGCACGCCGGCAGGCGGGGCTGGCGGCGCCCGGCCCGACACCCCACCTGGTCCCCGCCGGACAGCCCGGCCGGAGCCTGCGACTGGAGATCGAGGGCAGCGGCGGCGGCGAGTGGCTGATCCCGCTGGACTCGCCGGGAGCGGTGGGCTCCGCGAAGTTCGAGGTGGCGCACGTGGCCCTGGACGACGTGGAGTTCTGCCAGCTGGCCGCGGGGCACGTACCGCCGGAGGAGGCGGCCGCCGGCCAGCTGGGCGACCGCGTCGCGATCAGGGACGTCCTGTTCGCGGCGGCGAGCCTGAGCAGGATGTAGAGGCGTACGCCTATGGGGCCGGGGGGTCTGCGGGACGGGGGACGGCGAGTGCAGGTGGTTCGTGGCTGATCGCGCAGTTCCTCCCCCAGCCTTCGGCCGGGGGTACCCCCAGCGCCCCTGGAGGGCGCGCTGCACCAACGCCCCTTCAGGGGCGCGGGGAACTGCGCGAACGGCCCCCGCGCTGCCGCAGTCGCCGGACTACGGAACCCCCCGCCCCCTAGGCGAAAGACGTCAGGCGAAGACGACCGTACGACGGCCGTTGAGGAGGATGCGCCGCTCCGCGTGCCACTTCACCGCTCGTGCCAGCGCCTGGCACTCCACGTCGCGGCCGATCGCGACCAGCTGGTCCGGGGTGACGTCATGCCCCACCCGCTCGACCTCCTGCTCGATGATCGGCCCCTCGTCGAGGTCGGCGGTCACGTAGTGCGCCGTCGCGCCGATCAGCTTCACGCCCCGCGCATGCGCCTGGTGGTACGGCTTCGCGCCCTTGAAGCTCGGCAGGTCCAGGATACCCTGGCCACCCTGGAAGACGTCTTCCGCGACGTGGCCGGCAGCGGCCTCGACGACCAGTCAGGAGGTTTCCGCGATGTCCGAAGCACCCGCCGCACCGCG
>NZ_JBEYJU010000167.1:0-10421 GCF_040703965.1 Streptomyces sp. NPDC006655
TCCAGCTTCGCCCACTGCGCATTCGTCAGATCGTGCCTCCCCACGAAGTGGATCTTGACACATCAAGATCCACTTCTGAAACGCACCCTAGGGCCCTTCTCGGCCACGAGAGCTTTTCCGATGACGCATCACGTTGAGTGCGTGGCGATCCTCGAACCGGCCCCCAAGGGCTCCTGACCTGCGGGCTCTTCTCGGCGGGGGCCTGTTCGGGTCCGGCGGTGAGGGTGCGGTCCACCACCCTGACGAGCGCGGCCGGGGGCCCGCGTCCGGTCCGGCGGCCACGGCGACCGGGAGCGGCCAGTGCCCGGCTGTCGCGCATGGCGATCGACAACCGGGCAATGCGCCAGGCATGACACGCGTAGGAATCGTCCTCCTGGCTCTGGTGGCCGCCTTCGGGACGTCGGCCGCGGCGCTCGGGATCTCGCCCTCTTGGTGGTTCGCCGCCGTTCCGCTCATGCTCACGGGGGTGCTGGGCGCTTGGGACCTGGTGCAGCGGCGGCACTCGGTGCTGCGCAACTATCCCGTCCTCGGCCATGCCCGCTACCTCCTGGAGCGGGTACGCCCGGAACTGCAGCAGTACTTCATCGAGCGGAACTATGACGGGCGCCCCTTCGACCGGGATGTGCGCAGCATCGTCTACGAGCGCGCCAAGGGCACCGACGCGGAGGAGCCGTACGGCACCGAGCGGGACGTGTACCAGCCCGGTTACGAGTTCCTCGTCCCGTCGATGGCGCCGTGCCCGGTGCCGAAGGACCCGCCGCGCGTGCGGATCGGCGGACCGGACTGCAGCCGTCCGTACGACATGGCACTGCTGAACGTCTCGGCGATGAGCTTCGGCTCGCTCTCCGCCAACGCGGTCCTCGCGCTCAACGGGGGCGCCGCGGCCGGCGGTTTCGCCCAGGACACCGGTGAGGGCGGGCTGTCCGAGTACCACCTCCGTCCGGGAGGCGACCTCGTGTGGGAGATCGGTACGGGGTACTTCGGCTGCCGTACCGAGGAAGGCGATTTCGACGCGGCCGAGTTCGCCGACAAGGCCGCCCACGATCACGTCAAGTGTGTGTCCCTGAAACTGTCGCAGGGCGCGAAGCCCGGCATCGGCGGTGTTCTGCCGGGAGCCAAGGTGAACGCCGAGATCGCCCGGGTCCGCGACGTGCCCGAGGGGAAGACGGTCGTCTCCCCGCCGTACCACCGGGTGTTCTCCACCCCGCGCGAACTCGTGCGCTTCATCGCTCGCATGCGCGAGTTGTCCGGTGGCAAGCCTGCCGGGTTCAAGCTGTGTGTGGGCTCCCGCCGGCAGTTCCTGGCCGTGTGCAAGGCCATGCTGGAGGAGGGCACCGCGCCTGATTTCATCGTGGTGGACGGCTCCGAGGGTGGGACCGGTGCGGCGCCGCTGGAGTTCGCGGACCACGTGGGCACCCCGCTCACCGAGGGTCTGCACACCGTGCACAACGCCCTCGTGGGCGTGGGCCTGCGCGATCGCATCAAGATCGGGGCGAGCGGCAAGATCGCCACCGGCACCGACCTGGTCAAACGCATGGTGCAGGGCGCCGACTACGGCAACGCCGCGCGGGCGATGATGTTCGCCGTCGGGTGCATCCAGGCGCAGAGGTGCCATACCAACACCTGCCCCACGGGTGTCACGACCCAGGACCCACGGCGTGCCCGCGCTCTCGACGTGGGCGACAAGACGGCGCGTGTCCAGCGCTTCCAGCAGGCGACCGTGGCCAGCGCGTTGCAGATCATGGCGTCCATGGGTGTCACCGATCCCGCGGAACTGCGTCCGCACATGCTCCGCCGGCGCGTCGACCCCTGCACCGAGCGCTGCTTCGAGGAGCTCTACGAGTGGCTTGCGCCAGGGCAGCTGCTCGCCGAGCCCCCCGCCTCCTGGGCGGCCGACTGGCAGGCCGCCGACCCCGACCGTTTCACCGTGTGATCTGGAGGACTACGTGACCCGTACTGTTGCCCGCGTCATCGTGGACGCGTTGAGCGAGCTCGGCGTGCGCCAGGTGTTCGGCGTCGTGGGAGACGCGCTCAATCCCCTGACCGACGCCATCCGGACCACCGAGGGCCTGGAATGGGTGGGCTGCCGGCACGAGGAGGCGGCGGCTTTCGCCGCGAGCGCCCAGTCGCAGCTCACCGGCACCCTCGGCGTGTGCATGGGCACGGTCGGGCCCGGTTCCGTCCATCTCCTCAACGGGCTGTACGACGCGGCCAAGAGCCACGCCCCGGTCCTGGCCATCGCCGGCCAGGTGCCGCTCGCCGAACTCGGCAGCGACTACTTCCAGGAGGTGGACAACGACGCCCTCTTCAGTGATGTGGCCGTGTTCCGCGCGACCATCACCTCTCCCGACCAGCTTCCGCAGATGCTGGAGACGGCGGTGCGTCACGCACTGGGCCGCAGGGGCGTCGCCGTTCTCACGGTGCCGGGTGACCTGGGCGAGCGGGAGCTGACCGCCGACCGGCCGGCCCGGTTCTCCCTGAACGCCCCGGTGAGCCGGCCGGAGGGGGCGGCCGTCCACCGCGCCGCGGAACTCCTCGACCGCTCCGAACGGGTCACCCTGCTCGTCGGTGAGGGCGCCCGCGCCGCTCGCGAGGACGTCCTCACCCTCGCGGACCGCCTGGCCGCACCGATGGTGCTCACCCTGAAGGCCAAGGCGGGCTTCGAAGGCGACGACAACCCCTTCCAGGTCGGCCAGACGGGGCTGATCGGCAACCCCGCCGCCGCTGCGGCCCTCCAGGACGCGGACACCCTGCTGCTGCTCGGCACGGACTTCCCCTACCGGGACTGGTATCCCGAGGGCCGGACCGTGATCCAGGTGGACACCGAGGCCACCCATGTCGGACGCCGGGTACCGGTGGACGTCGGGCTCGTGGGGGACACCGGCGCCACCGTACGCGACCTCCTGGACGACCTCGCCGCCGCGCCCGCCGGGTTCGACGGCGCACGTGACCGCTCGCACCTGGAGAAGGCGCGTGAACGCTTCGACCAGTGGCGCACCGGTCAGGCCCGGCTCGCCGATCCGTCGCACGACAAGGGCTTGGTGGGCCGTATCCGGTCCAGGCTGGACAACCGCGCCCATGACATCCGCCCCGAGGCGCTGGCCGCGGCCGTCGACCGGATCGCGGCCGACGACGCCGTCTTCACCTCTGACACGGGCATGGCCACCGTGTGGCTCTCGCGCTTCGTCGAGATGCGCGGCGAGCGGCGCCTCATCGGCTCCTACAACCTCGGCTCGATGGCCAACGCCATGCCCCAGGCCCTGGGCGCCCAGTGCCTGGACCGCGAGCGGCAGGTCGTGGCCTTCTGCGGCGACGGCGGACTGAGCATGCTCCTCGGCGACCTCATGACCCTGAAGACGTACCGACTTCCCGTCAAGCTCGTCGTCTTCGACAACCGCCGGCTGGGCATGGTGAAACTCGAACAGGAGCAGTCCGGCCTGCCCGAGTTCGGCACCGTGCTCGACAACCCCGACTTCGCGGCCGTAGCCGAAGCCATGGGCATCACCGGCATCCGTGTGACCGACCCGGCCGACGTGGAGGGCGCCGTGCGACGCGCCTTGGGCAGTCCGGGCCCGGTCCTGCTGGACGTCCTCACCAACCCCGACGAGATCGCCGTCCCGGCCAAGCCGACCGTCGAGCAGGGCTGGGGTTTCGCGGTCGCCAAGGTGAAGGAGATCGTACGCAGCCAGGGAGAGCCCGGCGGGAACTGACGACAGTTCGAGGAATGCCGGTCGGCGGAGGCGGTGGGCGCGTGCCTGTCTGACAACGGTCCGGCGAGGACGAGGCTGATCGACCGGGAGGGCGCCAGGCCGCCGACGACGACCGTGCCGACCGCCGACCAGACGGTGGATGCGCCGGAGGCCACGGCCCCTTCCAGGTCGCGCCGAAGGACAGTTCGCGCGCACCTCGTCGATCGAGATGGCCAGGTCCCTGGTCCGCTGCGCGGCCGGCCGGTTCCGCAACCGCGGGGCGGAGGAGACGGAGGGCCGCGACACTTCCTGGGCCGTCCTGTCCCGCGCCGGCTCCAGGAAGCCCGCGTCCAACTCGCCCGCGCCGACGAGGAACTGCGCAGCCGACTGGGCCGAGCACCCCCCGTCGTGAACGCCACCCGTCGAACATGTTCGTTACGATCGGGTTGTGACTGCGAGAAGAGAACCGATCAGCCGCCGTGAGCGTCCGGCGAAGCCCGCCCTGTCCCGGCGCTGGATCGTGGACACCGCCGTGCGGATCATGCGGGCGGAGGGGCTGGGGAAGGTCACGATGCGCCGCCTGGCGCAGGAGCTGGACACCGGCCCGGCATCCCTGTACGTCTACGTCGCCAACACCGCCGAGCTGCACGCGGCCGTCCTGGATTCCCTGCTCGGCGAGGTCGACCTGACCGGACGGGACGGCGGTGGGGACTGGCGCGAGCAGCTCCGCGCGGTCATGACGTCGTACACCCACGTGCTGTTCGAGCACCCGCAGCTCGCGCGGGCCGCGCTCGTCGCCCGCCCGAGCGGCGAGAACTACCTGCGCCTGGTGGAGCGCATCCTCGACCTCCTCTCGCAGAGCGGCGCCGGTCGCGAGCAGGTCGCCTGGGGGGTCGACAAACTGCTCCAGGACGCGACAGCCACCGCTGCCGAGCACTCGACGCGGGAGCACGACCCCGCCGCCGAGGACGACTGGGACGCCACCGCGCGTGCCCTGCACGCCGTGGACGCCGGTACGCATCCGGCGATCACCGCGCACATGCCCGCCCTGATCGGCGGCTCGGTGCCGGACAGGATCCGTTGGAGCTTCGACGTCCTCGTCAACGGCATCACTCACACACCCGTCCCGGGCGCAGTGGACTGAGCCTGGGGTCGGGCGGCGCGCCGGGACGGCGGACGCGGCTGGGAAAAGGCAGGGTCTCCTCGCCGTCGCCCGCGCTCTTACGAACTTGTTCGCAACGAACATGTTCGGTACGTTGAGGGAGTGACCGAGGCGATCCCGTGCCGCCGCCGCGCGCCAGCCCTGGTGGCGCCGGCCGTGACGACTCGGTGCGCCGAGGCGTTTCCCCTGCTGCTTCCGGAGGCCCCATGAGCACCACTCATTTCCCGATCGCGATCATTGGCGCGGGTCTGGGCGGCCTGACCGCCGCCCGGGTCCTGCACGTCAACGGCATCGAGTCGGCGATCTTCGAACTGGAGGCGTCGGCGGCGGCCCGCACCCAGGGCGGGATGCTCGACATCCACGAGAACAACGGGCAGAAGGC
Source organism: Streptomyces sp. NPDC006655 (assembly GCF_040703965.1). Classification (NCBI taxonomy): domain Bacteria; kingdom Bacillati; phylum Actinomycetota; class Actinomycetes; order Kitasatosporales; family Streptomycetaceae; genus Streptomyces; species Streptomyces sp. NPDC006655. The sequence goes on from NZ_JBEYJU010000167.1 coordinate 5,234, forward strand.
CCTGCGCGCCGCCGGCCTCCACGACGACTTCCTCGAGATCGTCCACGAGGGTGGCCAGGCCATGCGCCTGCTCGGCCCCGACGGCACGGTGCACGTGTCCGAGGAGGACGACGGCACCGGCGGCCGGCCGGAGGTGGACCGCGGCGACCTGCGTGACCTGCTGCTGAACTCCCTGCCCGACGGCACGATCCACTGGAGTCGCAAGGTCACCGGCGCCCGGGCGCTGGGCGACGGGCGCCACGAGGTGACGTTCGCCGACGGCTCGGCCATCACCACCGACCTCCTGATCGGCGCGGACGGCGCCTGGTCCCGGATCCGGCCGCTGGTCTCCGGCGCCTGGCCCGCCTACACCGGCGTCTCCTTCGTCGAGACCGACCTGTTCGACGCCGAGACCCGCCACCCGCGCAGCGCGGCCGTCATCGGCGGCGGGTTCTTCATCGCCCTGGGGCACGAACGCGGTGTCCTCGCGCACCGGGAGAGCGACGGCAGTCTCCACGTCTACACGGCGCTCAAGGCCGAGGAAGGCTGGCTCGACACGGTCGACTTCAGCGACCACGCTGCCGCCAAGGCCGCGGTCCTCGCCCACTTCGAGGGCTGGGACGAAGACCTGCGCGCCCTGGTCGCCGACGCGGACACGATCACCCCGCGTCGTATCCACGCCCTGCCCGTCGGACACCGCTGGGCCCGCGTCCCGGGCGTGACGCTGATCGGTGACGCCGCCCACGTGATGTCCCCCTTCGCCGGGGAGGGCGCCAACCTGGCCGTGCTCGACGGCGCCGAACTCGCCCTGACCATCGCTGCCCACCCCGGCGACACCGAGGCCGCCCTGGCCGCGTACGAGGAGGCCCTCTTCCCGCGCAGCGAAGCCTCCGCCGCCGAGTCCGCCGCCAACCTGGACACGATGTTCGGGGAGCGGGGCCTGGACCAGATGGTCGCCTTCTTCACCTCCGGCCCGGCAGCCCAGTGACGCCGGCGCTCACGGGCGCCGCCCGCTCGGCCCCCGAGCACCCCGGATCCAGGAGGAGGAACTCATGACCGCACCCCTGCAGCGCACCATCCCCGTACGGCCCGGCCTCGACCTCGAAGTCCGCGAGGCCGGCACCAGCGGCAGCCCGGTCCTCGTCCTGCACGGCGGCCCCGGCCCCTCCGGCATCTCGCCCCTGGTCGACCACCTCGCGTCGGAGCACAGGGTGGTCGCGCCCACCCATCCGGGCTGGGAGGGCACCGTACGGCCCCACGACCTGGACTGCGTGCCCGCACTCGCCGCTGCCTACCTGGACCTGCTCAGCCATCTCGGCCTGAACGACGTGACGCTGATCGGCACGTCCTTCGGCGGCTGGGTCGCCACCCAGGCCGTCCTGGACGACCGCGAGGGCCGGATCTCCCAGCTCGTCCTCATGGACGCCATCGGCCCCGCCATACCCGGCCAGCAGGTCACCGTGCCCGCCGGTCCACCGGCTCCGGCGGCCGCAGGACCGGCGCCGCAGGGCGGACCGTCCGCCCAGGCGATGGCCGCCATGCGTGCCTACGCCGGGCCCACCATGGCAGACGCCGGCATGCTGCCCCGCCTTTCCACCGTCACCTGCCCGGTCCTGGTGATCTGGGGCGCCGACGACGCAGTCGTCACCCCCGACTTCGGCCGCGCCTACGCCGCGGCGTTCCGCCACGTGCGATTCGAACTCATCCCCGGCGCGGGACACACGCCCATCCGCGAGAAGCCCGAGGCGGTCTTCGCCCGTCTCGGCTCCTTCCTCACCCCCCAGGGCCCTTCTGATGGATCTCCGCGGCGTCCATCAGAAGGGCCCTAGCCCCGGCCGCCGGCCACTGACTCTCCGCTCGTGCACACCAGGGTGGAGCGCGAGGTCGCCGCCATTACGGCGGCGACCCGGGACCGTCAACGACGTCCGTGCGGAGGGGCGGGTGAAGCCGCACCACGGGCTGTCACGGCTTCACCCCCTTCGTTCGTGGCAGGCCCCTCAGGTGCGGGTCCAGCGCTGGTTGCTGCCGTTCGAGCAGGAGTAGAGCTGGATCAGGGTGCCGTTGGCGGTGCCGGCTCCGACGGCGTCGAGGCAGAGTCCGGACTGGACGCCGACGATGGAACCGTCGGAGTTCAGGCGCCACTTCTGGTTGTCACCGCCCCAGCAGCTGTAGATCTGCACCTTGGTGCCGTTGCCCGTGCCGGCGGCGTCCAGGCACTTGTTGCCGTAGACCCTGAGTTCACCGGCGTCGGTGAGCGTCCACTGCTGGTTGGTGGCGCTGTTGCAGTCCCACAGCTGGACCTGGGTGCCGTCGGTGGTACTGGCGTTGGGCACGTCCAGGCAGCGTCCCGAGCCGACGCCCTTGATCTGTCCGCCTCCCGTGGGGGGAGGCGTGGTGGTGGAGCCGCCGTTGAGCGCGTTGAGGACGGCGGTGTAGGCGGGCTTCTTGCTGCCGTCGCCGTTGAACAGCAGCGGTGTGTCCCCCGACCGCCAGGAGTCGCTGTCGCGCACGCCCCAGACGGTGATGCCCAGGCAGCGCGGGACGGCCAGGCAGTCGTTGGTCACGTTGGCGTAGGTCGTGGACGAGGCGCCCTGGATGTCGAGCTCGGTGATGGCCACGTCGACGCCGAGGGCGGCGAAGTTCTGCAGTGTGGTGCGGAAGTTGCTGTTGTAGGGGCTGCCGCTGTTGAAGTGCGACTGGAATCCGACGCAGTCGATCGGCACGCCGCGCTGCTTGAAGTCGCGGACCATGTTGTACACGCCCTGGGTCTTGGCCCAGGTCCAGTTCTCGATGTTGTAGTCGTTGTAGCAGAGCTTGGCCGCCGGGTCGGCGGCGCGCGCGGTGCGGAAGGCGACCTCGATCCAGTCGTTGCCGGTGCGCTGGAGGTTGGAGTCCCGGCGGCCGCCCGAACCGTCGTCCGCGAAGGCCTCGTTGACGACGTCCCATTGGGCGATCTTGCCCTTGTAGTGGGCCATCACGCCGTTGATGTGGTCGATCATCGCCTGGCGCAGTGAGCTGCCGCTGAGGCTCTGCATCCAGCCGGGTTGCTGGGAGTGCCAGGCCAGCGTGTGGCCGCGCACCTTCTTGCCGTTCTGCACGGCCCAGTTGTAGACGCGGTCGCCGGCGGTGAAGTTGAACTGGCCCCGCTGCGGCTCGGTGGCGTCGATCTTCATCTCGTTCTCGGCCGTCACCATGTTGAACTCACGGCTTGCGATCGTCGTGTACGCCGAGTCGCCCAGCCTGCCGGAGGCGATGGCGGTGCCGAAGTAGCGGCCGCTCTGTGCCGCCGCGGCGCCGAGCGTGGTCTCGGCGGCGTGCGCGCTCGGCGGTGCGGCCAGTGCGGTGGCCGCCGCGAGGACGCCGACGACCAGCGCCAGCAGCAGGCTGCGGATCTTCCGGCGGGTAAGCGGTCTGGGAAGGGCATACGAGCCCATGACTGTGCCTCCGAGGTAGAAATCGCTGATCGACTGAAGCGCAGGGGATTGCGTCGTCCGGCCCCGTCCGTCCGTCGGGCGACGTACGGCGGGCGGCGGGCGTGTTCCACGTCTCGACACAGGCATGGGGTACTCCAGCGCGGCTCAGCCACCGGAACGGAACCGGGTGGCGCAGGTGAGGTGGTGCGCGGTCTGGTGCGCGGTCTGCCGTGCAGCTGGTCGCTGACTGCCGTGCGGCAAGGATTGCCCAGGCCGATACGGCCCGGAATCTCGAACCAGGCCCGGCTTCTCAGACAGCGATGATTGAGGCGTGACCGTGGATCGTCAATACTTCCCGGCCTAGGAAATTTCCGACTGCCAACCGAAACTTTCGCTCGTCAGGTCAGCGGATGGCGGCCCCCGGTGCTGGCGTCGGCCCCGTGCGCACCGGGGTCAAGTCGCTTACGAGTCAGCCATGTGACGGTGCTGCGCGGTCCGGTCGACGCGCGTTCGTGCGAATGTTTCGGCGATTGAGGCGATACATGCGAGAGGTATTGACGGCGTTCACCGGTTCCCTATCATCGGGTTGCTCGACGGCTCGACCTTCGTTCGACATGGCGAACGCTTCGGCCGCTCCGTCGCACAGTAGGGCCATGCCGGGCAGCACCGCCTGAAGTCGGAATCGCAAGGGCCGTCCACTTCCCCAGTCCGCCGTCGTGCTTCGCGGACCGCTGCGCACCGCACCACACCGCACCACGCCGACCGTCCGGCCGGCCTCTGCCGAGGGCGACCGGAACCGCCTACTCAAGGTCCAGGGAGTATCCATGCACAGAGGAAGTTCGAGCCGCAGGCATCCGTCAGTGGTGCTCGCCGCCCTGGTCGCGGCCCTGGCCGCGTTGGCGGCGATGCTTGTCGCCGGCCCGGCTCAGGCTGCTTCCAGTGGCGCCCTGAGCGGCGTCGGTTCCGGTCGGTGTCTCGATGTGCCGGGCGGCGTCCAGACCGACGGCACCTATCTGCAGATCTACGACTGCTGGGGCGGGACCAACCAGCAGTGGACCCTGACGGACGACAATCAGCTCACCGTGTACGGCAACAAGTGTCTGGATGTTCCGGGTCACGCCACCGCGGCCGGTACCCGGGTGCAGATCTGGACCTGTTCCGGGGGTGCGAACCAGCAGTGGCGGGTGAACTCCGACGGCACGGTCGTCGGCGTGGAGTCCGGGCTGTGCCTGGAGGCCACGGGTGCCGGAACGGCCAACGGCACAGCGGTGCAGATCTGGACGTGCAACGGCGGCAGCAACCAGAAGTGGACCGGTCTGTCGGGGACGACCCCGCCGGGAGGCGGCACGTGTTCTCTGCCGTCGACGTACCGGTGGACGTCGACGGGTGCGCTGGCACAGCCGGCGAACGGGTGGGTCTCGCTGAAGGACTTCACCAACGTGACGTACAACGGCAAGCACCTGGTCTACGCCTCGAACGTGTCGGGATCGTCGTACGGCTCGATGATGTTCCGGCCCTTCACGAACTGGTCGGACATGGCGTCGGCCGGCCAGGTCGGGATGGGGCAGGCCGCGGTGGCGCCCACGCTGTTCTACTTCGCGCCCAAGAAGATCTGGGTGCTGGCCTACCAATGGGGTGCGTGGCCCTTCATCTACCGCACCTCCAGCGACCCCACCAACCCCGACGGCTGGTCCGCGCCGCAGCCGCTGTTCACCGGCAGCGTCTCCGGCTCCGCCCCGATCGACCAGACCCTGATCGCCGACGACCAGAACATGTACCTGTTCTTCGCCGGTGAC